>CAMJFD010000021.1 GCA_946404845.1 uncultured Butyrivibrio sp.
ACAAATAGATGGCAGGCCCAGCTGATAATAGATCTGCTGCAGGAAAAGGTAGCCGGCATTAAAGGCAAGGCGTACATCTGCATCAACGACCTTGTCTGTGGATAGTGGTATTAGCACTTTGTGGTCAGAAGCAGCCTCTTCTTCATTCATGATACGGAGCTGTTCCTTAGCCCACGCATCAACATCATCCACACCGTATGTTTCCCGGATTGATTTTTCTGTTCCAAGCTTTTTGACTATTTCTGATGAATTCTTGCCATCCTTCCTGACCGATCTGATGATGTAATAAGAAACTGCATTTTTTGATTTAACTTTGTTTAATCTCACCGTAAGACCCTCCCCAATATCTAGTTCTATTATAACACAATACGGCATTACGGTATACAAGATTTTGAAATTTGTGCAAAAAAATAACCCATTACTGGGTTTCAGCGATTTTGGGTGTCAAACTTCCGAGATAATGGCTGTTGAACACAAGGAATATAAAGTGTATGGAGTGCAGTTCCACCCTGAATCCATAATGACTCCTGATGGCAAAAAGATGTTATCAAATTTCATATCTGCTATAGGATAATTATACATAATATTGTATAATTAAGTTAAGCCATATACTAAAAGTGGTGAAAACTGAATATAGCCTAGCCAAGGGGGAAAGTGCATGAAAAAAATATATGTCTTGGATACAAATGTGTTAATTCAAGCGCCATATGCACTCAAATGTTTTGATGATAATGACGTGGTTCTTCCACTCGTAGTAGTAGAAGAGCTGGACGCTCATAAGAGAGACGAAGGTGAGAGAGGTGCAAATGTCCGTGATGCCATCAGAATGCTGGAGCAGCTAAGAGATGAAGGCGATCTGACCAGGGGCATACAGATGGACAATGGAGGAACCTGCAGAATTGAGAAGAATTTTAAGGATGTAGAGCTTCCTCATGACTTATCAGATTACAAGTCTGATAACAGGATTTTGAAAGTGTGCAAAGGGCTAAGCGATACTCAGAAAAATCAGGTCATCTTAGTTACCAAGGACATCCTATTAAGAATTAAAGCTCAGATACTTGGGATTAAGGCAGAAGATTTTACAACTGAGCAGGTTGCAGGACATACAGAACAGTATAGTGGCCGAATAACTGTTTTTGCGCCTGAAGAACTTTTTAGTGAATTTAAGAAAAAAGGTATTCCAATAGAGCAGGTATATTGCTGTGATAAGGATGGTGGCAGATATTTACCAGAGCTATATGAGAATGAATTTGTTATTCTAAGAGCAGACCAGTCTACTAATAAGACACAGATGGGACGCGTAGAAAAAGGCTTTATCAAAAAGCTCGACTTTGAAAAGAGTCAGCCATATGGTGTTAAGCCTAGAAATGCCGGACAGTATTTCTTGCAGGAAGCACTTATGCAGCCTGCTGATAAGGCTCCACTTGTCATAGTAAAAGGTATGGCAGGTACTGCCAAAACATTCTATTCACTTGCTGTTGGACTTGAAAAAATGGTAAACAGACCAACTGGTGAATATAGAAGAATCCTTGTATGCAGACCTAATTCTCAGTTTGATGATGACATTGGTTTCCTGCCGGGAGATGAGCAGGAGAAGATTTCTCCATTGATGCGACCGGTTATTGATAATCTTGAACAGTTGATTGATTCTAATGAAGAAGAACGATACAAGGATGAAAAAGAGCTGGAAGGTAAGACTGAAGAGATTTTTGACAGAGGAATAGTTCAGTGTGAAGCTCTTAACTTCATACGAGGAAGATCTATTCTAAAGACATATCTCATAATTGATGAAGCTCAGAATATGACACCTGCACAGGCAAAGGGTATTATAACCAGAGCAGGTAAGGATACTAAGATAATACTTCTTGGTGATCCTAACCAGATAGACAGACCATTCCTTGATGAGAGAACTAATGGTTTATCCTATGCTTCAGAACATATGAAGGGAAGCGGATTGTGCTGGCAGATATCACTTACTGGAGCAGAATGTGAGAGATCACTTCTGGCTATGGATGCAATTGAACGAATGAAAGATAAATAATAGTTTTAATAAATAATAATTAACTCTGTGGTTTTAATTTTTACAAACTAAAAATTAAAGCCACAGAGTTTTTTGTTTAATAGGAAATTGCTCTGCAAATTTCCTATTAAACAAAAAGCACTCCGTGCAGGATGCGCACCTCGCGGAAATGAATTTAATTGCTTCGCAATACCGCTCGGGCGCGAAGAGTCGCAAGCGACTCTTTATTTTTAATATTTATCAATTTATATTTTATTCATTTTAATTTCTTAAAATCCTTATATATAGGGGATTCTACTGCTTTTATTGATGAATTTTAATCATGAAATTAGTGGAAAACTACCAATAGTATTACATTAATCTTGTTAGCATAGGCAAATATGCATCAAAAAAATAGAGATATATCTTAAATAATTATAAAAATTATATAAACAAAAAAAGAAACAATCTCAAAAAAATGAGTTTTCCATAAAAAATCACTATCTAAATGAATTTGACAATCATTATCAAAGTGTATATATTAATATTAGTTAGCGGTAGTTAACATATAAACATATAGCTGTGCGTTTTATCATGATTATTTATATGTGGGAATAGGTATTATGATCTCACAGCATGATTTTTTTAATGTAATAATTGTGATAAAGCGCATAGTTTTTGTGCGCAGGAAGGAGCTGATGGATGATGCCTTTGTCTATGGTTAATACAGGCGAAAAAGTTCTTATCCAGAGAGTAGGTGGTCTTGAAGAGACTAGGAGATTTCTCACTAATTTAGGATTTACTGAAGGAGCTGAGGTAGAGGTAGTAAATGCAATAGGCGGCAATATGATTGTTAAAGTACGTGATTCACGAGTAGCAATCAATTTAGATATGGCCAAAAAAATCATGGTATAAGGAGGAGAGTTCTATGAGAACACTCAGAGACGTCAAAGTTGGAGAAACGGTTAAGGTAAAGAAACTGTCTGGAGCAGATAGTGCCTTAAAGAGAAGAGTAATGGATATGGGCGTTACTAAGGGCAGTGAAATCTATGTCAGAAAAGTAGCACCACTTGGTGATCCGGTTGAAATTACTATCCGCGGCTATGAGTTATCACTTAGAAAAGAAGATGCTCAGATTGTAGAAATAGAAGACTAAAAAGTATGTGTTATACCCTTGGGGATTAGAAGGGCAAACTAATCACGGTATAAGAAGAGGAGAATAATATGGCAGTAAGAATAGCACTCGCAGGTAACCCAAACTGCGGTAAAACAACTATGTTTAATGCTCTTACAGGATCTAACCAGTATGTCGGAAACTGGCCAGGAGTAACGGTTGAAAAAAAAGAAGGTCATTATAAAGCAAATAAAGATGTAATAATCACTGACCTTCCTGGTATTTACTCATTATCACCATACACACTTGAAGAAGTTGTATCTCGTAATTATATTTTGGAAGAGCAGCCAGAGGTTATAATTAACCTGGTTGACGCTACTAACATTGAGCGTAACCTGTATCTGACTACTCAGATTCTTGAACTTGGTATCCCAGTTGTAGTAGCTCTTAATATGATGGACCTCATCAAGAAGAGCGGAGATAAAATTGATATAAAGAAGCTTTCACAGGAACTTGGATGTGAAGTTGTTGAAACATCAGCACTTCAGGGAAAAGGTCTTGATGAACTTATTAACAAGGCTATTGAAGCTTCTACACAGAAGACATTTGTAAATAAGATTAAATTCGATGAAAATACTGAAAAGGCTATTGCTGATGCAGAAGCAGTACTTCCACAGAGTGCTTGCAGACCAGAACAGCGTAGATGGTTCAGCGTAAAGTTACTCGAAAATGATAATAAAGTTGTTGAAAAGCTTACACTTAGCTCAGAAGACAACAATAAGCTCAGTGCTATCAGAAATGAACTTGAGCAGGCTAATGATGATGAAGTTGAAAGTGTTATTACTAATGCAAGATATGAATTCATCACTGATGTTATGAAAAAAGCAGTTGTAAAAGAGAAGAAAGCTCTTTCTACATCTGATAAGATTGATAAAATCGTTACAAACAGAATACTTGCACTTCCAATATTCGCAGTTGTAATGATCGTTGTATACTATATATCTGTTACAACAGCAGGAACAATCTTTACAGATTGGGCAAATGATGGTGTATTTGGAGATGGATGGTATCTTGCAGGTATTGGCAGAAGCGATTATGATGATGCTGTTACAGAATATGCAAAAGATAATATCTGGACAGATGATCTCATTGCAGATGTTGATGCAGCTATTGAAGCTGGTGCTATCGGTGCTGAAGATGTTATGGGCGCTATTGAAGATGAAGATTATGGCGCATTTGAGGAAGCTGTTGGTTCATATGAAGATTCAATTGCTGAAGTTGGTGTTGATATTTCATATGTTGACGAGCAGATGGAAGCAGAAGACTTCCCAGCTAACGAAGATTACGGTATATGGATTCCAGGTATTCCAGTATTTATCGAGAACGCACTTGATGCAATCGGATGTGCTGACTGGCTTAAGAGCCTTATCCTTGATGGTATCGTAGCTGGTGTAGGTGCAGTACTTGGTTTCGTGCCACAGATGCTCATCCTGTTCATTTTCCTTGCATTCCTTGAATCATGTGGTTACATGGCAAGAGTTGCATTCATCATGGACAGAATCTTCCGTAAATTTGGCCTTTCAGGAAAATCATTTATTCCAATCCTTATCGGTACAGGTTGTGGTGTTCCTGGTGTTATGGCTAGTAGAACAATTGAGAATGAACGTGATCGTCGTATGACAATCATGACAACAACATTTATCCCATGCGGTGCAAAACTTCCTATTATTGCTCTTATCTCAGCAGCATTATTTGGAAATGCATGGTGGGTTGCTCCAAGTGCATATTTCCTTGGAATTGCAGCTATTATTATTTCAGGTATTATCTTAAAGAAGACTAAGATATTTGCTGGTGAGCCAGCACCATTCGTTATGGAACTTCCAGCATATCACTGGCCAACAGTTGGAACAATACTCAGAAGCATGTGGGAGAGAGGATCTTCATTCATTAAGAAGGCTGGTACAATCATCCTCCTTTCATCTATCATCATCTGGGCTGGTTCAGTATTTGGATGGACAGAAGGTGTATTTGGATTTAACGCAGATATGGAACTTGCAGACAGTATCCTTGGTAAGCTTGGTGATGGATTAAAATGGATCTTTATGCCACTTGGATTTGGCGAAGCTACAGCTACTGTTGCAACAATCATGGGTCTTGTTGCTAAAGAAGAAGTTGTTGGTGTATTTGGTGTTCTTGACTTTGAAGGCCTTGCTCCAATTGCAGGATATTCATTCCTTGCATTCAACCTTCTCTGTGCTCCATGTTTCGCAGCTATCGGTGCTATTAAGAGAGAAATGAACAATGCTAAGTGGACATGGTTTGCAATTGCATACCAGTGTAGTCTTGGTTATATCGTAGCTCTTATCATTTATCAGCTTGGTATGCTCTTTACAACAGGTTCATTTGGAATCGGAACAGTATTTGCAATCATTGCAATAGCAGCAATTATATATGCTCTGTTCCGTAAGAATAAATATAAAGATCTTGATGTAGTAGTTGAAAGAAGCGTTGCTTAAGCTTTACTAAATACAAAAGAATATATAAAATAATAGGCAGCTATCAGGGCTTTTACAAGAAAGTACTGGCAGCTGCCTTTTTTCTTAAATATCGTATATTTTATTAGCGATATAAAATATGCTATACTTGATATAGGAATATGGTAATTAAATACGGAGTAATGAATTGTCAGCAAGAAAATTAATATACACAGTTACGGAAAATGACGGACAGATAACAGTTAAAGAGATTTTAAAGACAAGACTTAATATATCACGTAGAGAAATAAGTCATGCCAAACATTTTGAGGATGGAATCCTGTGTGATGGCAAACATACTAAGGTTACAGATGTTGTAGAACCTGGTCAGCAGATAGAGTTCAATATACATGAAAAAAATGATGATGCAGCAGAAATAGTCCCTATAAAAGGTGATCTGGATATTATATATGAAGATGAAGACATAATAGTAATCAATAAACCTGCAGGCATAGTAGTTCATCCGGTACATGGACACTTTGAGGATTCGCTTTCGAATTATATTGCATATTATTTTAAACAAAAGGGTGAAAAACATGTAATGAGAGCTATTGGAAGGCTTGATAGAGAGACGTCAGGTGTTATACTTTTTTGCAAAAATCGTCATTCAGCGGCTATTTTATCAGGTGGAAAAGCCGATAATATAGGTAGGCAAAAAACATATTATGCTATAGTTCATGGACAAATGGAAAAAGCAGAAGATATAATCGATGCACCTATTGGAGAAGTTCCAGGAAAACCGCTTATAAGAGCAGTCAGAGAAGATGGACAAAGAGCAGTCACAAGATATGAAGTAGTGCATCAGTATGATAATTATGCACTTGTTAAATTACAGCTCGAAACTGGTAGAACACACCAGATAAGAGTTCACATGAGTAGTATAGGACATCCACTTGTGGGTGATACTCTCTACGATGTGAATAATAATAAATATGGAATGCACAGGTGTGCACTTCATGCAGGCCATCTTAATATACAGCATCCTATAACTGGAAAGGAGATGGTATTTGAGGCTCAGATGCCTCAGGATATGTACAAACTTGTGAGGGGTGAAAAGAGTGAGCGAAGAAAAAACAAATGTTGATGAAGAAAAAAAGCCCATAAATATATGGGGAATAATTAGAATCATACTAATAGTTATATGCCTTTTAGTTGTGGTATATGAGTCGGTTCAGATATACAGAGACCAGAAGGAATATGATGTAGCATCATCCGAGTATGAATCTATTGCAGAAGAAATGACGGGAATTGATGAGGATGCAGGAGATAAATCCATAGAGTGGGTAGATGGTCAAGATGAAGGCTATCCAAAGTTTGATATTAATTATGATGCATTAAAAGTAATCAATGAAGATTATATCGGATGGATATATTTCCCAAGTCTTGAAATCAGTTATCCAGTAGTTCAGGAGCAGGAAATCAATGAATATCTGACCAGAACATTTAGAGGTAATACAAATAAGGCTGGATCAATATTCATGGACGTATTGAGTAATAGCGATTTTACTGGTTACAGTGATTTTGTATTTGGACATAATATGAGAGATTTATCGATGTTTGGATCTCTTAAGAAATTATTGCAGACAGATGATGATCTGTTGGAGGATTCTCCGTATATTTATATCTATACCAAGGATTATGTTTATAGATACAGAATATTCGCTTATTACAGAACAAGTTATGATTCAAGTACATATGATGAGATTACTTCGGATGAATCTTATGATATTTATATTCAATATATTAAGAATCATACGGTTTATGAAATTCCATCAGATATTTCATTTGAGTCAAGGCCATCTCTATTAACATTATCGACCTGTTCAGGACCTGCGGGTGGAACTACAAGATTTGTTGTGCATTCATTTAAAGACAAGGCGTGGGAGATAACAGAAGACTAGAATATTATTACTCGAATAAAATTGGTTGCAATTTCACATAAAATAATGTAAAATAATCATAAATACAAAAATATGTCGAATTATGATTATTATATATGATTTTTGTGGTGGTTTTATTTTTATAGGAGAGATAATATGAAAAAATTTTCTAGGTATGTAGCAACTTTAATGGTAATTGTTCTTACAGTTACTTGCATGGCATGTGGAGCCAAGCAGAAAGCAATGATTGGAGATCAGGCCGCTACAAGAGGACTGGATGAGGGCGCAGGCGAAATTTATATCGATGACGAAGCTATTGCTCTTGCAGGTTCAGCATCTTCTAGTGCTGCGGCAGCAAGTGCAGCAACAGCAGCATTTAATCTCGTAAACCAGCAGAGAGCTGCATCTGGATTATCACAGCTCACATGGAGTGATTCACTTACAAGTGCAGCACTCGTAAGAGCTCAGGAAATAGTAAGTACATTCTCACACACAAGACCAGACGGATCAGACTGGTGGACAGTTAACAGTACAATCATGTACGGTGAGAACCTTGCCAAGTTATACAGCTCAGCTGACAGCGTAGTAGCCGCATGGATGGCCAGCCCAACCCACGCAGCCAACATCATGGATAGCAACTTTAAAACAATGGGAATAGCCGTATACCAGACCGAAGACGGCAGCTGGTACTGGGCACAAGAATTTGGTTATTAATGAGACATGCAAATAAATAAAAAAGAAGACTCAAATCGTGCTTGCACGAGCTTGAGTCTTCTTTTTTATTTATTTATACGGCGAAGCCGCACCAACGAGGAAACGAAGTTTCCGAGTTTGGTGGCATGTCGGAGTAGAACATTTCATGCGATGCCGAAGGCGAGCCCCTCCCCAAAATACGGCGAAGCCGCAGACGAGGAAACGAAGTTTCCGAGTTTGGTGGCATGTCTCATTAAGCGATGCCGAAGGCGAGCCCCCATCACCCTCTATACACAAATTCCCCAGAACTAAACAGTACACGCACCGCTGCTTCAAATTCCTTGTCCGTCCTGGCTTTTCTCAGCTCCTTAATCTTTTTCTCATCATTTGGAAAAAATACACGCATATAATTCCAGAGCTCCTTCATCCTGTTAACAGCAATTATGTTCCCTGGCATAATATCTATATATTCCCTGTACAAACGCTCATGGAAATTCTTGAGCTCATTCTTATCAGGCTCAGCACCGCCCTTTAATACACGGATGAGAGCAGGATTGGCAAGTAATCCCCTTCCTATCATTACGGATTCAATATCAGGATATTTTTCCTCAAAAGTCTTTATATCACTGATAGTCTTAAGATCTCCGTTATAACATAACTTGTGCCTTGAAATCGATATAGCCTCATCAAAAGCCTCCATGTGAGGAGTCCCCCTGTACATTTCCTTGCCAGTACGAGGATGAACTATAATCTCTGAAATAGGATACTTGTTATAAATTTCAAATATTCTGGTAACTTCAGATGGATCCTTCATGCCGATACGAGTCTTGATAGACAGATTGACATCAAGATCACTTATTCCTTCAAATATTTCATCGAGGAATCTGTCGAGATCATCTGGAACAGACAGAAAACCTGCGCCGCGCTTTTTGGTAACAATAGTACCGGCAGGACAGCCCAGATTAAAATTGATTTCTGAATATCCAAGTTCTGCTATTTCTCTTGCAACTCTTATAAAAGCTTTAGATTTGTTACTGAGAATCTGAGGAACACAGTTTATGTCCGAGTTGTTATCAGGAGCAATATCCTGTTTTTCTTTGGTCTTGAGATTCTCACCAACATGAGCGGCAACAAATGGAGTATAATACTTGTCAATGCCGCCAAAGCAGTTATTATGTGCATTTCTATATGTGTAACCTGTGATGCCCTCCATAGGGGCAAAATAATAATTTTTAAGCATAAAGGGATTTTATCACGAGTAATGTGATTACTTCAAGTCTTCGATAATCTGGTCAAGTAAAGGGTTTATCTGACTTAGAATATCATCTAACTCCTCAAAATTACAATCCCTTGTATCAAGGGTTTCATTCATTTTCTGGACACTATCATTGAGTTCATTGATATATGCATTATTCTGCGTGATATTTCTTGCAAGTATGTCTTTGCTGTCGTTGCATCTGCCATATATTGTTTTTAATAGAATGGACTGATCGTCCAGATTACTTATCATATCTTTGACCATATCCTGTAATTCATAAGCATCTTTTATACTTTCATCAGGTGCATCTGGTGATGGAAATTCATCTGTTGCTTTTAGCTTAGGCTTTTTATCCTCATCCTTATCGGCCTTGACGGTTTCATAAGTTACGTTTGGTTCAAAAGTATTTTCTTTGTCAAAAGAAGCCATGAATTCTTCATCAAATGATTTTAATAATTCTGAATCAAGTGCATTTAATTCTTCATCAGTAAACTCATTTTCTTCTGATGGTATTTCATAACTGTCCACAATACTTTGGACATCAATATCTTTGGCATATTTCTCAAGCATCTCATCAGTAATTTCATAGGAATCAATATCAAAATTATCAGAGCTATCTGAACTATCTGAACTATTATCTAATGATTCTGATTGAGATTCAGATATGGAATTAAATTCTGCATTCTGCGATTCTGCTTCGCTTATAATGGCATCAACTTCCTGCTCTTTTTTAGCCATTTCATTTATCTTTTCCTGATTCTGTGCATGTTCTTCTTTTAGTTTATTATTCATATCTTCTTTGACATTTTGATATTCATTTAATAACTTCTCTGAGTCTGAACATGCGGCCTCTAAAGTCTCGAGATAGGACTGCTGCCTTTGACTATATTTATCAAGTGACACGCTTAATACACTTGCCTGCTCCTGAATCTCTTTTGAGAGAGAATTAAATTTTTTGGCTGCTTCCAGGAAACTTTCTCCAGCCTCTCCGGCCTTTGTTGCCTGAATAGATGCACTTAGAGACAGGAGATTTGTCTGGGATGCAAGTTCCTTGATTACACTTAGTTCTTCTTCAATTTCGCTTGCAAAATCCTTTAGAGAATCAAAGTTTTCCTTTAACTCATCAATTGTAGATGTGAGATTTTCAGGATTAGGAATACTTGTACGCATAGGTACAGCTATTTTTACCGGAACTTCTACCTTGTATGGAACCGGAACTTTTACCTCTACAGGGACTTTAACCCTAACAGGAACTTTTACAGGAATCATGACTGGAACTTTAACAGGCACCTTTACAGGAATTTTAACAGGTACCTGTACCTTAACTTCAACAGGTACCTCTACACGTTCTATTATGGTTTCTGTATTTCCGGGTTCCGTTACATTAGAATAGGCAATTTTATTCATAGTTTTGCTGAGGTAAGAAAGGTTGTGACATACTGCATCCATCTGGGCGAGATTTATAAGGAGGGAATCCAGTAGTTTAATGCTGGAATTACTCTTATCTGTTACGTCCTTCATTTTTTCCTTTACATCAAGTTTGCAGCTATTTCCTGCCTGTAATTTCATTTCAAGATTTTTGACATGCTCATATATATAGTTATATGTCTTTCTAAGGGGAAAAAGAGGGTATGTCAAATCTATACCGACGTCATGTTCGGTACTATTTATATTATTAGAATTTTTTTTGAATAAAGGCATTCAAACCTCCTTATCAAATTCAAAAACAGCGCAGACAATACCTTTGTCTGGCTTTAAATTCTTATACAAAGTATCTTCCATAACCATCCCGGCTTCCATAGAAAGGTTTGTAAGAGACTGCAGCATCCTGTCGAGTATATGCTTTTGATGGAACATAGCATGCTTATATGCATTGTTTATTAGAAAAATAAAACCAGGATTGTTAGAACTGTTTTGAACTGATTCACCTATTTTTTCATTACGACTGCGCATGACTTTGATGTTTCCATGAGTATTCCTGATAAAAGCATAAAAAGCGGAATCTCTATATTCATTACCATTTATAAAAATACATTTATCAAAAGAATCGCCCGTAGCAATGCTTCCACCTATAAGAGGAATATCATGTTCGTCAAGTTCTATATTAAGTGTGGTGGATAGTCTATTGTCACTTTGCGTAGCCAGACATAAACATATCGTATCAGTATTGCCGGGATCTGTATTTATGAGCTTTTGGTGGAAATCTGTGAGACTGTATAAAGGACAGGTGGATAACTTATGGATAATGCCGGTTTGTACTACAAAGGTATTATCAAATGCGATAATTGTGCAGCTTGAGTCACTGTAGAACTTGCCCAAATAGGACATACAGGATAGACCTACAACCTGTGCATCTGGATAGTTTCTGCAGATATGATATGACGCTTCCTGCAAATGGTTCTCTGGAACCATGAATATAATAAATACTGGATTACGTATATTAGCCGTCGCTTCATTAACAGCAACAGCAATATTGGAATTGCCACTTCTGCCAATTGTTATCTGCATTATACTCACCCCTCCATGAGAAAATCTCATATACTATAATTTTAGCTGAAAATGTTAATGATATCAATATATTACGTTTGCTATGTAGCATAAATATGCATATAATAGTTATTGTTAACGTTTTGTATATTAGTTTATGCAAACTAGAAAAATGGAGGATATTATTATGAAGAAAAAAGTTTTAGTTTCTATCTTAACAGCTTCTATGATGGTAGTATCACTTGCGGGATGTGGAGATAACCGTAAGAGTGCTGATACTGAATCTGCAGAGAGCGCAACAGAAACAGTAGCAGAAGAGAGCACAGCTGATGCTGCTACAGAAGAGACAAGCACAGAAGAAGCAACAGATGCAAGCACAGAAGAGGCTTCTGATGAGACAGCAACTGCAGAACTATTTGAGGGTGAATATACAATTGGTATTTCACAGTTTGCAGAGCATGGTTCTCTTGATAACTGCAGAGAAGGATTTATAGAAGGACTTGCACAGAACGGATTTGTAGAAGGTGAGAACCTTACAATACAGTTCCAGAATGCACAGGCTGATACAGCTACAGCAAGTCAGATTTCAGATACATTCGTTTCAGATAATGTTAATCTTATATGCGCAATTGCTACACCAAGTGCTATGAGTGCATATAATTCAGCCAAGGATACAGAGATTCCTGTTATCTATTCAGCAGTTTCTGATCCAGTTGGAGCAGAACTTGCAAGTGAAGATGGTACACCAGTTGGTAATATCACAGGTACATCAGATGCTCTTGCTGTAACAGAGCAGCTTGAGATGATCAGAGAGATTCTTCCAGATGCTACTAAGATCGGTATCATTTATACAACAAGTGAAGCTAACTCAGTTAGTACAATTGAAGAGTACAAGAAATATGCTGCAGACTATGGTTTTGAAATTGTAGATACAGGTATCAACACACTTGCTGATCTTGATATGGCTGCTTCAGACCTTGTTTCTAAGGTAGACTGCATCAATAACCTTACAGATAACACTGTAGTATCAGGCCTTCAGACAGTTATTACAGCTGCTAATGATGCAGGTATTCCTGTATTTGGTTCAGAGGTTGAGCAGGTTAAGGTTGGATGCGTTGCTTCTATGGGTCTTGATTATTATCAGCTTGGTATCCAGACAGGTGAAATGGCAGCTTCTGTTCTTAAGGGTGAAGTTAGTGCCAGTGAGCTTGAATATCAGGTAATTGATGAGCCTAGCCTTTATGTTAATACAGCTGCAGCAGACAAGATCGGTCTTACACTTGATGAAGAGCTTGTTGGTACAGCTGCTGAGACATATGACACAATTACTGTAGAATAATTGTAAGTTTTTTTATATCGGAGGTTACTTTAGAAGTGGCATTATTAATTAGTGTTCTTGAGCAGGGCCTTATATATGGCATCATGGCTCTTGGTATGTATATAACATATAAGATTTTGGATTTCCCAGATATGACAGTTGATGGCTGTTTTCCATTTGGAGTTGTTCTTGCAGTAGTAATGATACGAGCAGGGGTACCACCTATAATGACTCTTCCTATATGCTTTTTTGCAGGATGTTTTATAGGTACGCTTACAGGTCTTATAAATGTAGTATTTAAGGTAAGAGACCTTCTGGCAGGTATTATTATGATGACAGCACTGTATTCTGTTAACCTGAGAATTGCTGGAAGAGCCAATCTGCCAATGTACGACTATTACAATATTTTTGATAACAATCTGCTGAACAGTCTGTTCGAGGGACCTCTTTCATTTCTTGCAGGTTTCCAGACAGTAATTGTTCTGCTCATTATAACTGTAGTAGTTAAGCTCGTTCTGGACTGGTATATGAGTACCAAATCAGGATTTATGCTAAGAGCAGTAGGTGATAATGACGTACTTGTAACATCCATGGGTATCAACAAAGGTAAGGTCCGTATTATGGGACTTGCAATAGCTAATGGACTTGTTGCTCTTAGCGGCAGCATATATGCCCAGCAGCAGGGATATTTCGATGTATCAATGGGTACTGGTACAGCAGTTGTTGGTCTTGCAAGTGTTATTATAGGAACAAGCCTTCTTAAGAAGATATCATTTTTTAAAATTACAACAAGTGTTGTAATCGGTTCAATAATATATAAGGCCTGCGTTGCAATTGCAATTAAGTGCGGCCTTCAGTCAACAGACTTAAAGCTGATAACAGCTGTACTGTTCCTGATAATACTGATTGTCACAATGGATAGAAAAAAGAAAGTCAAAGGGTAAGGTGTAATTATGCTGGAATTAAAGAATATATGTAAGATTTATAATCCAGGTTCAGTTAATGAGATGACCCTGTTCGATGACTTTAATTTAACTGTTCCTGACAAACAGTTCGTAGCTGTTGTAGGTAGTAATGGTTCTGGAAAAACTTCCATGCTGAATGTAATATGCGGAAGTATACTTGCAGACAGAGGTGAAGTTATAGTTAATGGTAACAACATTAATAGTCAGAGAGATTTTGAAAGACAGAGAATAATAGGACGTGTATATCAGGATCCTAGTAAAGGTACATGTCCTAGTATGAATATTCTGGAGAATATGTCTATTGCAGATAATAAAGGTAAACCATTTGGCCTTACAAGAGGTGTTAATAAGCATCAGATAAACAGATACAAGGAAATGCTCAGTCAGCTGGGACTTGGCCTTGAAGATAAGCTCTATACACAGGTTGGATCATTATCCGGTGGACAGAGACAGGCGCTCGCACTTCTAATGTCTACAATGACACCTATTCAGTTCCTAATATTAGATGAGCACACAGCTGCACTTGATCCTAAGACTGCAGATATCATAATGGAGCTGACAGAGAAGGTTGTAAGGGAAAAAGAACTTACAACTATAATGGTTACTCACAATCTTCGATATGCAGTTGAATATGGTGACAGACTCATCATGATGCATCAGGGCAAGGCTATAGTAGATAAGGATGGAGCGGATAAAAAGAATATAAATACAGAAGAAATTATGAAGATTTTCAATGAAATTAGTGTTGAATGCGGAAACTAAATTTAGAGCCGGTGTATCAAAAGCTTGATACACCGGCTTTTTACGACTAAACCAAAACATCGATGATTTGAAATCGTAAATTCGAACTACAAATATTTCCTTCCAAGTAGTATGATGAATATTGGTGTTTTTATTGGGAAAATAACTGATGAAACCTGCTTGTTCTTATGATCCGGGGAGAGTAGTTGGTGTTTTAAGTCAACTTTGGATTATGAAAAATTTATGAAAGAGGAACTTTATTAGTGAACAGGCAGAAATTAAACGAGATTATTGAGAACTATATTAGCCAGTATGAATTGGTAAATGGAAGCGAAAATGATGAACTATTTAAATGGAGAGCAGCTGCTTCTATGTATGGTATGACACCACATGCAGATGATTTCCTAGATAGATTTAAAGTTTCAGCAAGACCAATGAGTATGTTATGCTCTGATGAGTTATGGTATCCATGTAATGGTATTTTTGAATTATGTGATCCTGGTAAGGCTAATCTTTCAAATGATGTTCGTACAGCATTTAAGACATTATTTGCTGAGACAGATAGCGATATCATCAATCGCGGCGAGAATATTGCAAGCTTTATTGAATTTATAAATGAAATGCTTGGTTTCTGTATGCCTAGAGCTTCTGTTAAGAGCTATGAGCAGGATTACAGATCAGCACTTACTTATCTTGGTCTTATGCGTCCAGATAAGGACTTTATGTTTGAAAAAGAAGCTGCAGAGCATTTCTCACAGTATACAGAATTTATTGGTAAGATCTGGAATAAGAATACTCTTAATGTAGAAGCCTATTACAATATGTGTGAAGAACTCATTTCAGTTATTAAAGAGAATGATACTCTTATGAAGATGGTGGCAGACAGACTTGAATATGATCAGACATGCTCAGATTATGAGTATCCGGTTAATCTGACAGAGATTGACTCAAGATATCATATTCTTGCATTTGATATTATTCACTGCACAGAAAAGTATGGTTTCTATGTAGAACATCCTATTACCAAGAAACCTAGAATGTCAGCAGCCAGAAAGAAGACAGAAGATAAGAAAAATCATATTCAGAATAATATTTATGTTATTCAGAAGCATATCCAGACAGCAAGTGACAAGCTCCAGGAGCTGGAATCACTTGAGCTTACAGGCATGACTGTACATCACAAGAAGTTTGGAGAAGGTACAGTTCGAGTACATGATGGAGACAGACTTACAATTGATTTTGCCTGTGGAGAGAAGATATTAAGTCTTAAGACAGCTTTTTCAAGAGGAATCATAACTGTAGATGATGAGCATATCACAGATGTATGTAGTAAGATTCTTGATGTTGAAGAAAAGGTTAAAGGCCTTCAGATCAGACAGAGAGTAAAAGAGCTCGAGCTTGAAAAGATTGTTTGATTTAATATAATATAATTTTTATTAAATTAAAGATTTTGATTATTTAATGAGCATAAATAAAAAGCTATGTAATGATTACTGATTCATTACATAGCTTTTTTATTTAATAGGAAATTGCTCTGCAAATTTCCTATTAAATAAAAAGCACTCCGTGCAGGATGCGCACCTCGCGGAACTGAATTTAATTGCTTCGCAATACCGCTCGGGCGCGAAGAGTCGCAGGCGACTCTTTATTTTGTACATTTATTAGTGCTAATTATTTATTTACCAACCTTTAAGGATGTCTTACCTCTGAGGAAGAACATAACTCCTATTGTAAGTGCAATACCGATTACAAGTGGAATAACTGCTGCTGTAACACCAACCATCTGAAGTATACCAGCAATCATATATGTAACAAATGAAATAGCCGCAACTGTCATAGCATATGGCAGCTGTGAGTTAACATGATCTATGTGATGGCACTGTGCGCCTGCTGAAGACATGATAGTTGTATCTGATATAGGTGAGCAGTGATCTCCGCAAACAGCACCAGCCATACATGCAGAAACACAGATGATAGCCATTGTTGGATTGTTGCCATCAAGTGGGAATACATTAAGTGTTATAGGAATAAGTATTCCGAATGTTCCCCAGGATGTTCCTGTTGCAAATGCAAGGAAGCATGCAATTATGAATACTATAGCAGGTAGGAATGTTAGCAGGAATCCTGCAGACATTGATACGATACCAGCTACGAATTCAGCAGCACCGAGTGATTCTGTCATAGACTTAAGTGTCCATGCAAGAGACAGTATGATAATGGCTGGGACCATTGCCTTGAAACCATCTGGAACACATTCCATACACTCTTTGAGTGACATAACTCTTCTAATAATATAGAAGATAATTGTAATAGCAAGAGCAACAAAGCTACCTAGTACAAGACCTACAGATGCATCACTGTTAGCAAATGAATCAACAAAGCTTGTTCCATCAAAGAAACCGCCTGTATATATCATACCTATTACACAGCTGATGATAAGTGAAACTATAGGAAGTACAAGATCTATAACTTTGCCTTTGCCTTCATTCATCTTGAACATCTTGTTATCTACGCTTTTTTCCAGTCCGCCTTCAAGAGCTTCCTGTTCAAATTTACTCATTGGACCATATTCAATCTTGAAGATTACAAGACATATCATCATGATAAGAGTGAACAATGCATAATAGTTATAAGGTATTGCCTTGATAAAGAGCATAAGTCCGTTTGTACCTTCTGGTGCAAATCCAGAAACAGCAGCTGCCCATGATGAGATAGGAGCTATGATACAAACAGGAGCAGCTGTAGCATCGATCAGATATGCAAGCTTTGCTCTTGAGATCTTCTGTCTGTCAGTAACAGGACGCATTACACTACCTACTGTAAGACAGTTAAAATAATCATCAATGAAAATAAGACAACCTAATAATATAGTTGCAAGCTGAGCTCCTACACGTGATTTAACATGCTTGGAAGCCCATTCACCAAAAGCTGCTGATCCTCCGGCCTTATTCATAAGGCTTACGATGATTCCCAGGAATACCAGGAATATCAGAATTCCTACATTATAGGAATCGGATAGCTGAGCTATAAGACCATCATTAAAAATATGTGTTAAGGTTCCAACCGGGTTAAAGTTGGCATAGAATAAAGCACCTACGATAATTCCAACAAAAAGTGAACTGTAAACCTCTTTGGTTATAAGAGCCAGAACAATGGCTACTAGGGGTGGTAATAAAGACCATAAAGTTCCGTACATTTTCTTTTCCTCCCAAATTCTATATGACTTGTATAAAAGTATACAATTATCGTATTGATATGTTCAAGTAAAATAATGTATATTTATAAAGATATTTTGCAGAGCAGAATTATTATGATGAACAAGAGGATTTACGTCATGAATAAGAATAAAGAAATAATACATACTTTGTTGCTGGTGCTGGCAGCACTTATATGGGGGTGCGCTTTTACGGCTCAGACTATTGGAGCGGAGTATGTTGGACCATATACATTCCTGGCTATAAGGACCTGGATTGGATTTGCAGCTCTTTTACCACTTCTAATTATAAGATACAAATTTACAGTAAGAGACAGAAGAGAGCGTAAAATCATAAGCGATAACAGAACAGTTTTTGGAGAGAAAAAAGATATTATTGTAAGTGGGTTCCTTTGCGGATTCTTTATATTTGCGGCAAGTGCAGCGCAGCAGATTGGTATCATGTATACAACAACGGCTAAGGCCGGTTTTATTACAACTATGTATGTTGTAATTGTTCCTATATTATATGTATTTACAGGTAAAAAAATTGCAAAGAAAATCTGGGGTTGTGTGTTCCTAAGCGTTATTGGATTATATCTTTTATGTATGTCTGAGTCACTTAAACTTGGATTTGGAGATGGTATAGTCTTATTATGTGCATTTTTATTCAGTTTACAGATTATATGTGTTAATAAATATGTAGACAGAGTGGATGCTGTACTTCTTACATGTATGCAGTTCCTTGTTGAAGCGATTTTTGCTACAATATGTATGTTGATATTTGAGACAGTAAGCGTTGAAGGATTACTTGCAGCCATGCCTTCTATATTATATGCGGGATTTCTTAGTAGCGGAGTTGGCTATACACTGCAGTCTGTTGCACAAAAGGGATTAAATCCTACGATTGCTTCTATAGCTATGAGTCTTGAAAGCGTATTCTCAGCTCTATGCGGATTTATAGTACTGGGACAGGCTCTTAATTCAAGAGAACTAATGGGATGTATTATAATGTTTGCTGCAATTATTATCTCACAGCTACCTGACAAGCAGGATATCAGCGACAAAATACTAAACGAAGAAGATTGACTTAATATTCAAATTAAGCCATCGGGGAGTGGGGGCTCAACATGAAACTTAATTATCGAAGAACTATATTAATAGGATTTGCATTTCTATCAATCTGTGTTTTCTGGCAGTTCTATGACAATGAAATTCCCAAGATATTAACGTATACTTTCGGGCTTGGAGAGACGGCAACTGGTGCTATCATGGCACTGGATAACGTGCTGGCTCTTTTTATGCTACCTTTATTTGGAACGCTTTCAGATAAGACTGATACCAAAATAGGTAAGAGAATGCCATACATATTAATAGGAACCGCATTGTCAGCAGTATTTCTGTTTCTACTGATAACTGTTGGTAATAAACCTGGAAATGTAGTTATTTTCATTATATTGTTACTGGCACTTCTAGTATCAATGGGTATATACAGATCTCCAGCCGTATCTCTTATGCCAGACCTTACACCTGCACCACTTAGAAGTAGCGCCAATGCTATTATCAACCTGATGGGTACAGTAGGTGCAATATATGCGCTTGTTATGATCAAGTTATTACTACACGATGCAGAGGACCAGAGCCAGACGGATTATTTTCCTCTTATGATGAGTATTGTTATATTCATGGTAGCTGCAGTAGTAATTCTGTACTTTACTATAAATGAGAAAAAAGTTAAAAATAAAGTTGCAGCAGAATATCCTGAATATACATTTGATGATGCTGATAATAAAGTAGAAGATAAGTCTGATATGATTGTTAATTCCGAGATAGAAGCTATGCCAAGGGATGTTAAAAAGAGCCTTATCTGCATATTATTATCTGTATTTTTCTGGTATACAGCATACAACGCTGTTACAACAGCCTTTTCTAGATACGTTGGAGAAGTGTGGGGATTAAAAAATGGAGCATATGCTGACTGTCTTATGATAGCTACAGTTGCAGCTGTTATCAGCTATATTCCTATTGGTGTTATATCCAGTAAGATTGGACGTAAGAAGACAATTCTTACAGGTGTTGTACTTATGAGTATATGTTATCTGGTAGCAGCACTTATCCCATCATTTAACAGCTCTATCAGCTTCCTGTTTGCAGTAATTGGATTTGGCTGGGCAGCAATTAATGTCAATTCATATCCTATGGTTGTTGAGATGAGTAAGTCATCTGATATAGGTAAATACACAGGTACATATTATACATTTTCAATGGCAGCTCAGGTATTTACTCCAATCTTTTCGGGATTTCTGCTTGAGCATATTTCATACAGGACTTTGTTCCCTTATGCATTTACATTTTCATGCCTTGCTTTCATAACAATGATGATGGTAAAACACGGCGATAGCAGGCCAGATAAGAAAAAGAATAAATTCGAAAATTTTGAGGAAATGTAACCGTTTACATTTTGTTTTTTAACTTGCCATAAAAAGGAATAGGTATTAGAATATTCAATAGTGTGACAAAAATTTATCATAGGAAGTGAAGTTTTAGTAATGAAGTTAGTCCTAATATTATTTATAGTTTTGATTGTATTGTTGGTGTTATATCTTATTATGATAATGCCACGTATGATTGGAAAGCCTGACAGAAAGCCTTTTCTGAAGGTTATGTATGCACATAGGGGACTTCATGATAATGAAACAGAAGCTCCAGAGAATTCAATGGCAGCTTTTAGAAAAGCAGTAGAAGCCGGATATGGTATTGAACTTGATGTTCAGCTCAGTAAAGACGGTGTGCCAGTGATTTTTCATGATTTCACACTTGCGAGAGTAGCAAGATATGAAAAGGGAAAAGAACCATCTGATGCAGTCAGAAATGAAGACGGCACAGTGGGAGTTAAGGGGAAGGTCATAGATTATACATATGAGGAACTGCAAGAGTTCCATCTTATGAATTCTGAAGAAAAGATACCTACCTTACATGAATTTCTCGATATGGTAGATGGACGTGTCCCACTGATAGTTGAATATAAAATTGAATGGAAAGATGTATCTGTCTGCAGAGTTGCGGATAAGATGCTAAGAGAGTACAACGGCAGGTATTGTATAGAATCTTTTAATCCTCTTGGACTTTTATGGTATAGGAAGAATCATGACAGTATCATGAGAGGTCAGTTATCTGATGACTTCTACAGAGAAGATCCTAAGCAATATAAGAGACCTTTGTACTTTTTGCTGAGTCATCTGATGTTCAATTTTCTGACAAAGCCTGATTTCATAGCTTATAATCATAAGTTTGAATACATTCTGGCAAGACGCCTTTGCAGATATTTATATAGAAATGTGGCGGCTGCATGGACAATTAAGAGTCAGGATGAACTTAACAGAAATAAAGAGAAGTTTGATATTTTTATTTTTGACAGCTTTATTCCAGAGAAATAAAGCTTATCCAAATGGTATTAACCACAATAACTATAAGATCTGATGATCCTAGTTTGGCTGGTTATTATAAATGTAACTAAATGAAAGGGATTTTGCCGGCGTAATAAGGACGGTAAAAAGAAAGGTAAAGTTAAAGTTATGGCGAATAAGTGGGTTTATACTTTCAAAGAAGGTAACATGACAATGCGTAATCTTCTTGGTGGTAAGGGTGCTAACCTTGCTGAGATGACAGAAATCGGTCTTCCAGTACCACAGGGATTTACAATCACAACTGAGGCATGTACTCAGTACTATGAAGATGGTCGCAAGATCAATGATGAAATAATGGCTCAGGCAATGGAAGGTGTTGCTTGGATGGAAAAAGAAAATGGTAAGAAGTTTGGCGATCTTCAGAATCCACTTCTTGTTTCTGTTCGTTCAGGTGCTCGTGCATCTATGCCTGGTATGATGGATACAATTCTTAACCTTGGTCTTAATGACGAAGTTGTTGATGCTATGATCAAGGGAAATCCAGATCCTGCATTCGAGCGTTTCGTATATGATTCATACAGACGTTTCATTCAGATGTTCTCAGATGTAGTTATGGAAGTTGGTAAGAAGTATTTCGAACAGCTTATCGACAAGATGAAAGAAGAAAAAGGCGTTAAGTATGACGTTGAACTTACAGCAGCTGATCTTAAGGAACTTGCTATACAGTTCAAGGCTGAGTACAAGAACCAGCTCGGACAGGACTTCCCTTCAGATCCAGTAGAGCAGTTAAAGCTCGCTATCGAAGCTGTATTCAGATCATGGGATAACCCACGTGCTAACGTATATCGTCGTGATAATGATATCCCATATTCATGGGGAACAGCTGTTAACGTAATGCCTATGGTATTCGGTAACCTTAATGATCAGTCTGGTACAGGTGTTGCATTTACACGTGATCCTGCTACAGGTGAGAACAAGCTTATGGGTGAGTTCCTCATCAATGCACAGGGTGAAGACGTTGTTGCTGGTGTTCGTACACCTATGCCAATCGCACAGATGGAAAAAGAATTCCCAGAAGCATATGCAGATTTCTTAAAGGTATGTGATACTCTTGAGAACCACTACCATGATATGCAGGATATGGAATTTACAGTAGAAAACAAGAAGCTCTACATGCTTCAGTGCCGTAATGGTAAGAGAACAGCTCAGGCTGCTCTTAAGATTGCTTGTGATCTTGTTGATGAAGGACATAAGACAGAGGCAGAGGCAGTTGCTATGATCGACCCTCGTAACCTTGATACACTTCTTCACCCACAGTTCGATGCTACAGCTCTTAAGGCTGCTACACCACTTGGAAAGGGTCTTGGTGCTTCACCAGGAGCTGCTGCAGGTAAGGTTGTATTCACAGCTGATGATGCTGAAGAATGGGCTGCAAGAGGAGAAAAGGTAGTTCTTGTACGTCTTGAGACATCTCCAGAAGATATCACAGGTATGAAGGCTGCTCAGGGTATCCTTACAGTTCGTGGTGGTATGACATCACACGCTGCCGTAGTTGCTCGTGGTATGGGTGAGTGCTGCGTATCAGGTTGTGGCGACATCAACATGGACGAAGAGAACAAGAAGTTCACACTTGCTGGAGTAACATTCAACGAAGGTGACACAATTTCTATCGATGGTACAACAGGTAACATCTATCAGGGTCTTATCCCAACAGTTGATGCTAAGATCGCTGGTGAGTTCGGTCGTATCATGGGATGGGCTGATAAGTACAGAAAGCTTAAGGTTCGTACAAATGCAGATACTCCTGCAGATGCTAAGAAGGCTCGTGAACTTGGTGCTGAAGGTATCGGTCTTTGCCGTACAGAGCACATGTTCTTCGAAGCTGACAGAATTGCAGCATTCAGAGAAATGATCTGTTCAGATACAGTAGAAGAGAGAGAAGAAGCTCTTGAGAAGATTCTTCCATATCAGCAGGGCGATTTCAAGGCTCTTTACGAAGCACTTGAAGGTAACCCAGTTACAATCAGATTCCTTGATCCACCTCTTCACGAATTCGTTCCTACAGAGGAAGCTGAAATCGAGAAGCTTGCTAAGGCTAAGAATAAGTCTGTAGAAGAAATCAAGGCTATCATCGCATCACTTCATGAGTTCAACCCAATGATGGGTCACAGAGGATGCCGTCTTGCAGTTACATATCCTGAAATTGCTAAGA
>CAMJFD010000022.1 GCA_946404845.1 uncultured Butyrivibrio sp.
AACCATCCTGGCCGAACTTTTTAGCAAGTTCTACTGCTTCGTTAATAGCTACGCCAGTTGGAACACTTTCATCAAATTTTAACTCATAAATAGCAAGACGCAGAATAGCAAGATCTACCTTTGCAATTCTACTTGTATCCCAGCCTACTGTCTGTTCGTTAATCATCTTGTCAATTTCTGGAAGCTTTTCTGCAATTCTTTCATATTTATCTCTTACAAAATCTGCATCCTTAGATTTCTCAAGCTGTTCACTGCCTGTTACAAACAGTTCTTCCTGTTCTGCCATATCTTCCATTGGATTGAATTCTACGCGGAATAATAGCTGAAATACGTGTTCTCTTAATTCTGATCTATTCATTTTCTTCTTACCTATTTGCTTTTTATTGTGCTTTGATACCAGCTACTCTGATATTAACATCTACTACGCTAAGACCTGTCATATTTTCAACAGAATCTTTAACCTTATTCTGTGCCTTTTTGCATGTAGCTGGAATATTGTATCCATAATCCATCAGAAGAGCAAGATCAACTTTTACCTTACCATCTGCTACCTGGACCTTTGATCCCTTTGTTATATTTTTTCTGCTGACTTTTTCAACCTTCTCAGTTGTATAGTTACCTGCAAGAGATGAAACTCCTTCAATCTCAAGAGCTGCAAGTGCTGCTATTCTGGCAACAACATCGTCTGCAATCTTAATAGAGCTTATTTCATTATTAGCTAACTTCTCGTTTGAGTTTTCCATAAGCTACCTCCTGTTTAAGAAAATTCTTCAACGTCATAATTATACAGTAAATTATACATTTTGCATAGAATGACATTTATCCTATATCACAACCAGAACATAAGAATATTCTGGTCTTCTTTCATTGAATATGACACCTCACTGCCCGTTCCCTGCAGATAATTAAACACCTGCTTGTCAGTTATGAGCATATAATAAAGGTTATTATATACTTCACTGTTTGCACATTTAAGTGTCACATATCCGTTTCCACTCTCATAACCATTTTTGAATATTTCTGCAACTTTATTCATATCGGCACTGGTGAGATACAAGCCTTCTCTTACAAAATAATTGGCATCCATACTTGTACAATCAGGAAGTGGAAGGCTGTCCTTAAAGGTATGTGTCTTGGATATATCTTCTGTTGTACAGCACAGATAATAATAATTAGTCACTGTCATATCATCGCCAGATCCTGATACACCCTGGAATGAAGCATCTCCCCATGTTGTATCAACATAATAGTATTCTCCATCCACTTTAACCAGATTCCATGCATGATTACCAGTACCATCACTGCTTGTTGCAGTTCCGTCTACCAGAACAGATTCAATACCCAGATCATTTAGCAGATACTGCGTCGCCTTGGCATAACCATTACACACAGACTGTCCATTTATAAATACAGAGCATATATTCTGATTATCCTCTGATCCAGCAACATAATCCGTATTATCTATAATGTAGTCATATACATATTTAACCTTGGTATACTCATCTGCATCAGCCGGAAGTCCTTCAAAGCAGGCATCTTCATACAATTGTATAAGTTCCTGTCTTCTCATTACTTCCGCCTGTTCATAATCATAATTTGCAGAAAAAAGTATTTTGACAACTTCACCATTAAGCGTCTGATAATAGTAATGATAACTTGATACATAGAAAATTTCAGGATGGTCGCGAAGCACAAACTCATACACAACATCAAGATCATCTTCTCTTGTTGTAGATACCTTCATGTTAGAGTAATAGTTGACTATAGCTGCATACACTTCTGCATATATAATCTGTCCTTCTTCGTTTAGATGACTATATGCGTATAGTCCATCCATCTCAGATCTTATCTGTGCAATCTCCTCTTCTGAAAGAGACATTTCCTCGCCACTGTCACCCTCTGGTAAAAGCTCAGTCTTATCTTCTTCCAAAAGCGAACCTTCAGCTGTAGCAGAATCTTCCGTATTGCTCTCAGTATCAGCTATTTGTGATTCATTTAAAAGTTCTTCTTCAGCTTCTTTTTTTAGTTCAGAAAGCCTGTCTTCTATAGCCTGATCTGATGCACTTTCAGTCGACCCTGCAACACTACTGTCAGCAGTACTTACAGTTTCTTCCGAAGTTCCAACCAGTGATTCAACATTATCTATTGCATCATTTATCTTAGAACAACCAGATAACATAATAGCCATAGCTAGTGCTGAACCAACTATTTTAAGACTTTTCCTGTTTATCATACTTATCCCCGCTTATAAAAAATCTTTTTAAATAATTTTAGTTCTTTTTGAACTCAGATAAAACCAGTCCCTTATTTCTATCAATTGTCATACCAACACTCCACTCATTAACAAAGAGTAGAAGTGGTCTGTCATTCATATCCTTAATCTTCTTCATGTCAGAAGTTCCAACAAGAGTAGTCATATCGATATCTTCATTTTCTACCCATCTGATATGCTCATATGGTAATGGCTCAAGTCTGATATCTACGCCGTATTCACTTTCAAGTCTGAACTTAAGTACATCAAACTGTAGGACACCTACAACACCTACAATGATTTCCTCAAGACCCATGTTGTATTCCTGGAAGATCTGAATAGCACCTTCCTGTGCAATCTGAGTGATACCCTTAACGAACTGTTTACGTTTCATTGTATCTACCTGACGAACTCTTGCAAAATGCTCAGGAGCGAAAGTTGGAATACCTTCATACTTAACAGTATCCTTAGGCATACAAACTGTATCACCAATTGAAAAAATACCTGGATCAAATACACCCATGATATCTCCAGCATATGCCTCTGAGAGAATCTTTCTCTCATCAGCCATCAGCTGCTGTGGCTGTGACAAACGCATTGTCTTACCACTCTGAACATGCTGTACTTCCTGGCTTGCATCATATCTTCCTGAACATATTCTCATAAATGCAACTCTGTCTCTATGAGCTTTATTCATGTTAGCCTGAATCTTAAATACAAATGCTGTAAAATCATGTTCTAACGGATCAATTACTTCATTACCTGAATTTCTACCTGTTGGAGGTGTAGCCATCTTAAGGAAGTTATGAAGGAATATTTCTACGCCAAAGTTCTGAAGAGCAGACCCAAAAAATACTGGTGTCAACTGTCCTTTTCTAACTTCATCAAGATCAAATTCAGCACCTGCACCATCAAGAAGTTCTATTTCGCCCTGAAGTTTTTCATAAGCATCTTCTCCAATGAACTCATGAATCTGATCCATGTCATCCATCTTGATATGGTTCTCAGTGCCTTCCTTAGTACCCTTAAGAGTATCTGCAAATGTTACAATATGATCTTCATGTCTGTCATAAATACCCTTGAAATTCTTACCTGAACCTATAGGCCAGTTAATTGGACATGTAGCTATTCCAAGATTGTTCTCGATGTCATCTAACAAATCAAATGTATCCATAGCATCTCTATCCATCTTGTTGATGAATGTAAAGATAGGAATATGTCTCATTGTACAAACCTTAAAAAGCTTCCTTGTCTGTGCCTCAACACCCTTAGATGCATCGATAACCATTACTGCTGAATCAGCAGCCATAAGTGTTCTATATGTATCCTCTGAGAAATCCTGGTGACCAGGTGTATCCAGAATATTTATGCAGCAATCATCATAATTGAACTGCAGTACTGATGATGTTACTGAAATACCTCTCTGTTTCTCAATTTCCATCCAGTCTGAAACTGCATGTCTGGCTGTTGCCTTACCTTTAACACTACCAGCCATATTGATGGCTCCACCATATAACAGGAATTTCTCTGTAAGAGTAGTCTTACCAGCATCCGGGTGAGAAATAATAGCAAAGGTACGTCGTTTGTTAATTTCTTCTTTTACTGTATTACTGTTCATTCTAATTCCTTATCTAAGCATTGAAGTACCAATAGTACCATCATCCAAGCCGAAATAGTCAAGAACTGTAGCAGCAATATCTGTGAAAGACTTTCTGCTGCCAAGATTTCCTGGTTTTACATTCTTGCCATACATAATAAATGGAATATATTCACGCGTATGGTCTGTAGTCTTCTTATAGCTTGGATCACAGCCATGGTCTGCTGTCATCATAATTATGTCATCATCATTAAGCTTTGCTACCATCTCTGGCAATTTTTCATCAAAATATGCAAGAGCTTTGGCATAACCATCAACGTCTCTTCTGTGTCCATATAACATATCAAAATCAACGAGATTAACAAAGCATAATCCATCAAAATCTCTATCCATCCATGCAAGAGTCTTATCTATTCCATCTGCATTACCCTCAGTAAATACAAATTCTGTAAGTCCCTTTGCAGCAAAAATATCATGAATCTTACCTACGCCAAGAACATCTTTGCCTGCATTCTTAAGAATATCAAGCATTGTATCCTTAGGTGGTTCAAGTGAGAAATCATGTCTTCTAGGAGTTCTCTCATACTTACCACTTGTTCCAATGAACGGTCTTGCAATTACACGACCTACACCATGCTCACCAACAAGCATCTTTCTGGCCATTCTGCAATATTCATATAACTGTTCCGGTGGAACAATGTCTTCATGAGCAGCAATCTGGAATACACTATCAGCTGATGTGTAAACAATCAGATCACCTGTCTTCATGTGCTCATCACCATAATCCTGAATAACTGCTGTACCAGAATATGGCTTATTGCACAGAACGCCTCTTCCTGTAAGTTTAGTAAACTCATCAAGGACTTCCTTAGGAAATCCGTTTGGATATGTTGGCATTGGTTTCTGAGATACTATTCCAGCTATCTCCCAATGACCTGTTGTTGTATCTTTTCCTTTTGAAGCTTCCTGACATCTTGCATAAGCTGCTGTAGGATTAGCTTCCTGTGGTCTGCAGTCAACACCATCGATGTTGAAGAGTCCCATCTTGCCCATATTAGGCATATTGAAATACTTACTTGTAGAACAAGCTCTAATAGTATTTACATCAAAATCTCCATACTCTGCTGCGTCTGGTTCTTCACCAACTCCAAAGCTATCAAGAACAATTAAAAAAATTCTACCCATTACACGTCCTCCTTAACCTCTTATAGTATGGTTTGCTCAATATAAGCATTTTGTTTTTAAATAATAGAAGCCCAAATAAGATAGTCTTATTTGGGCCCTAGTTTTTTTATCATTAGTTCTGAGCTACATCCTTCATTGAGAAGCTGATTCTACCCATCTTGTCTTTACCAAGGCAAACAACTGTTACCTGATCACCAAGTGTGAGAACATCCTCAACATGTTCGATTCTTTCTTTAGTAATCTTGCTGATGTGCACCATTCCTTCTTTTCCAGGAGCAAATTCTACAAAGGCACCAAAATCTTTAATGCTTACTACCTTACCCTTGAAGATCTGACCCTTCTCAAAGTCAGTAACGATGATCTTGATCATCTCAAGAGCTTCATCAATCTTAGCCTTATCCTCGCCGCAAACTGATACTTCACCTTCATCTGTGATATCAATCTTAACGCCTGTACGAGCAATAATCTCGTTGATTGTCTTACCACGCTGTCCAACAACTTCACCAATCTTTTCTGGATTGATTGAAATTGAAACAATCTTAGGAGCGTACTGACTAACTTCTTTTCTAGGCTCTGCAATAGCCTTGCTCATGCACTCATCCATGATGAACAGTCTAGCTTCACGACACTGAGAAATAGCTGTCTCAACGATTGGCTTTGTAAGACCGTGAATCTTGATATCCATCTGAATAGCAGTGATACCTTCTTTTGTACCAGTTACCTTAAAGTCCATGTCTCCGAAGAAGTCTTCAAGACCCTGAATATCTGTAAGTACTACGAAATCATCATCTGTATCACCAGTTACAAGACCGCAGCTGATACCAGCAACCATCTTCTTAAGTGGAACACCAGCAGCCATAAGTGACATACATGATGCACAAGTTGATGCCATTGATGTTGATCCGTTTGACTCAAATGTCTCAGATACGCATCTGATTGCATATGGGAACTCATCTGTAGATGGAAGTACTGGAAGAAGTGCTCTCTCTGCAAGTGCACCGTGTCCAACTTCTCTACGTCCTGGTCCTCTTGAAACCTTTGTTTCACCAACTGAGTATGATGGGAAGTTGTAGTGATGTACATATCTCTTGTCTGGTGCAAATGCATCAAGGCCTTCAACCTTCTGCATTTCAGAAAGTGGAGCAAGTGTACATACATCGCAGATCTGTGTCTGTCCACGAGTGAACATAGCTGAACCATGTACTCTAGGAATAAGATCAACTTCTGCTGAAAGAGGTCTGATCTGCTTGATTTCACGTCCATCAGGTCTCTTGTGATCCTTAAGGATCATCTTACGTACAGTCTTCTTCTCATACTGATAAATTGCTTCGCCGAGAATAGCAAGCCATTCTTCGTTATCTGCGAAAGCTTCTGTAAGTCTATCTGTAATATTAGAGATATTCTCTTCTCTAACCTGCTTTTCATCTGTAAATACAGCTTCTTCCATTTCTGCTGGAGGAACAATTTCCTTAATAGCATTGAAGAGCTCTTCAGGTACAGCGCAGCTGACATAATCATGCTTTGGCTTACCAACCTCTGCTACGATACCCTTAATGAATTCAATAACCTGAAGGTTAACTTCATGAGCCTTGTAAATAGCTTCGAGCATTTTAGCTTCTGGTATTTCATTACATCCAGCTTCGATCATGATAACTTTCTGACCAACAGATGCAACTGTAAGTCTCATATCACCTGTATCCCACTGTTCCTGTGATGGGTTGATGATGAATTCACCATCTACCATACCAACCTGTGTCATTGCACATGGACCATCAAATGGAATATCTGAAATAGATACTGCAATTGAAGAACCAATCATTGCAACAAGCTCTGGACGGCACTGTGGATCTACTGCCATTACCATATCATCGATAGTAACATCATTTCTGTAATCCTTAGGGAACAGAGGACGCATAGGTCTGTCTATTACTCTACTTGTAAGGATTGCATTTTCTGAAGGTCTACCTTCTCTCTTATTAAATCCACCTGGAATCTTTCCAACTGAATACATTTTTTCTTCATATTCAACGCTCAGTGGGAAGAAATCGATTCCTTCTCTTGGCTTTGCTGAAGCTGTTGCAGTACATAATACCGTTGTATCTCCATACTGCATTAATGCACAGCCGTTTGCCTGCTTACCGACTCTGTCGATATCTACACGCAGTGTACGACCTGCAAGTTCCATTGTGTAAGTCTTGTACATTTTCTCTCCTTCTACTGCTCATCCGTATCCAGCCTTCTTACTCATATGGCAGTAATCTGGTACGTGTGCAGTTTCAAATACATTCTTCTCTTAATTCATCTATATGCAAATTAAGGCGGATAAGATGATATAAATCAGCCCCATCCGCCCTTTTTTGTATTAGCTTACTTTCTAAGTCCGAGATCAGCGATCAGCTTACGATATCTTTCAATATCCTTATCCTTAAGATAAGCAAGAAGTCTACGTCTCTGACCTACCATCTTAAGAAGACCTCTTCTTGAGTGGTGATCCTTAGGATTCTTGTCAAGGTGTCCATTAAGCTCTTTAATTCTCTCTGTAAGAATTGCTACCTGTACTTCTGGTGAACCTGTATCACCAGCTGTTCTTGCGAACTTGCTAATAACTTCTGTCTTTTTGTCTTTTGCGATCATTTTACATTCTCCTTTTAAAAATCGATTTGCCGTATACCAGGAATGGGCTGGAGTTTCCCGAATCCGAGTATCGGTAACTACTTTATTGCATTGAAATTAATAACGCAACTAATTTATAGTACCATATTACCCTTGAACTGTAAAGAAATTTTTACCTGCATCCTTATCAGTATTTATTTGCTGAGTCAGATCTTCAAGTCCTGCAAATTTCATTTCAGGTCTGTGATAATGTAGTAATGACACTTCTATATACTTACCATATATGTCATTATCAAAATCATATATAAACGTTTCTGCGCCTACAATACCCTTATCAGTAACAGTAGGCTTACAGCCAATATTTGTAAGACCGTTATATATAACCCCATCTATATTAACCTTAGAAAAATACACACCATATGGTGGCATTATCTTTGAATCCTGAGGGACCTGATTAACTGTAGGAAATCCAAGTGTATGTCCAAGATTCTTTCCATGTTCAACTACGCCGCATACTTTATATGGAGAGCCCAACAGTTTACTGACAGTCTCCATATTTCCTTTACCGACTTCTTCTCTGACATATGTAGAACTAACTTCCTGACCATTAATTATTACTTTGTCGATCACCTTGGTTTCATAACCATATTTGGATGCCATTGCTTTTAACAGATAGAAATCGCCTTTCCCCTTATCTCCATAAGAAAGGTCATTTCCAGCAGCTATAAATTTGGCATTCATCATTCCTACCAAAATATCCGAAATGAATTTTTCCGGCGGAGTAGCTGCCGTTTCTGAATTTAATGGAAATTCTACAAGTATATCTATTCCCAGTTTTTCAAATTCTGCTCTTTTTTCTTCTTTTGTAAACAGCTCTTTTACCTGAGTACCACTGCCGTTTGCAAAAAAAGCTGCTGGAGATGGGTCAAAAGTAAATATTGCTGTTTTTAATCCATCTGCCTTTTGAGCAAGTATTTCCCTTATCAGTTTTCTGTGTCCCTGGTGAACTCCATCGAACTTACCTATAGCTACAGCTGTACTATCCTCTATTTTAAAATCCGTTTTACCTTTAATAATCTGCATAATTAATCCTGTGGTTTTTCATAGAAGAACTTGTAAGTCCTAAATGAACCAATTCTTTCATCATAATAATAAATACCAAAAAAAGTATCATCACTTCCATATACTCTTACTTTGGTACCATCAGCATAGAGTTTGTCAGATTCTATTACATCCTGTTCATCATCTGGCTGCTCATCGCTTATATGCTCAAGTTTGAAGCTATTGCCATTTTCCAGCATTTTACGATAGTCATCTTTGATATGTACAACATCAAGATTTCTGAAGATATACTCTGATGGCATAATAATTTCATCAAGTCTGTCTTCATCTCGCAGCTGTTCAATTTGTGACAGAGTATATGCATTTTCAAGTCCAAAGCTTCCAACCTTAGTCCTTGTCAGATGTTCCATTGCTCCGCCGCATCCAAGGCTTTCGCCTATATCATTACATAAAGTCCTGATATATGTTCCCTTTGAACATTTAACCTCCATAGTAAAGATATGCTCATCCTGCAGATGTGATTCATCCAGAATATTAATCATATCTATTTTTATTCTGCGTGGCTTACGTTCAACTTCCTTGCCCTCTCTTGCAAGTTCATATAACTTTTTACCACCAACCTTGATAGCAGAGTACATTGGAGGAATCTGATCATATTCACCTACAAACTTATGTACAGCCTTATGCAGCATTTCAGATGTAACATTAACATCATTTTCAGTCAGAACATTACCTGACATATCCTGTGTATCAGTTGTAACACCGAGTCTGCAGACTGCTATATATTCTTTATTATGATCTGTCAGCATTTCAACGAGCTTGGTGCCTGAACCAACACATACAACAAGTACACCTACTGCATCAGGATCAAGCGTGCCTGTATGTCCAATCTTTCGCTGTTTTAAAATGCCTCTCATCTTAGCTACTACATCATTAGATGTAAAACCTGGTTCCTTATAAACATTTATAAGTCCGTTATATCTATTTTTTGTCATTTATTCTTTTCGCCATTCATATATTGTTCAATATACAAAGTAAGACTATTAACAACATCGTGAGATGTTCCGTTTATAGAAAGTCCGGCTGCTCTTGCATGTCCACCGCCGCCAAATATTTCTGCCACCTTGGCAACATTAACTGTTCCATCTGAACGAAGACTTACTTTATATTTCATAGGTTCAATCTCATACATGAAAATTGCACAGCTTACACCTTTAGTGAGCATCAGTTGACTTACTATACCATCAAGATCACTTGATTTTGCAGCATAGAAATCCATTGTCTGCTTACTAATTGCAGATACTATACATTTTCCATCCATGAGCAGAATACTCTCTAGAAGAGCTCTTCCAAGAATCTGATTCTGAACATAAGTCTTTTCATAGAATACACTGTCAATCAACTGGCCAAAATCAAATCCATATGTAATAAGCTCTGCAGCTATTCTCATTGTCTTAGGTGCTGTATTTGAATACTTAAATACACCTGTATCACAAATAATACCTGTATATAGAGCCTGTGCTATATCAGTATCCATAAGGTTCTTGTCTATAACATCATAAACAAGCTCAGATGCTGAACTTGCATCTGGAACTATATAATTTTCATCACCTGTTCCAACGTTACTGATGTGATGATCGATATTAACTACCATTTTAGCCTTGTCACAGATACTCTCTGCCTTACCCGTTCTCTCTTTGCCACAGTCTATTACAAGGAACAGATCATAACTGTCAACATCTGTCTCGTAGCTATTATTAACAAGGTCTACATCTTTTATAAACTTAAATTCATCTGGAATATCCTCAAGGAACACATCAACCCTAGCTCCTGGAACAGCTTTTTTTAGATATAAAGCCATACCCATACATGAACCAATACAATCACCATCAGGACGAATGTGTCCACTTATTCCTATTGTTTTTGCGTTCTTAGCGATATCAGATATCTTCATTTTCTGTTTCTCCACGTTCTTCTCTTGATTTAGCATCAGCAGCTGCTACTTCATCAATCTTCTTTGACATATTAATAGCATATTCAATAGAATCATCAATTATAAATCTAAGCTCTGGAGTATTTCTAAGGTTTAATTCCTTGGCAAGAGTACTTCTGATATATCCTGATGCACTCTTAAGTCCTTCTTCAGTTCTGATTCTGTCTTCATCATTTCCAAGTACAGAGATCCATACCTTACATGTCTTAAGATCTGGAGCAACTTCTACATCCATAACAGATGTCATTGGGCTGATACGAGGATCCTTACTGAATCTGATTGCCTGAGAAATAACCTTCTGTACTTCTCCGTTAATTCTAATATTCTTAATACTGTTTTTTCTCATTTATATAATCTCCATTTCGAAGTTAGTCAAAAACAATTTTATTTAAGGACACAGAAAGGTTTGAACATAGTAAGTCCAAACCTCCCTGCAAAATAGTTATCTCATAAATATCAAGTACGTGGAACTTCCACCATGATATATGCTTCAACCTTATCATCAACCTGAATCTGATCAAAGTCTTCAAATACAAGACCACATTCATAGCCTTCTTTAACTTCCTTAACATCATCCTTAAATCTCTTAAGTGAAGCAAGCTTACCTTCGAAGACCTGCTCGTCTCCTCTTGTAACTCTTACCATACAATCCTTCTGGATGTTACCGTCAAGGACGAATGAACCAGCGATATTACCAAGCTTAGAAGCCTTGAATATCTGACGAATCTCTGCATGACCAGTAACCTTTTCTTCGTATACCGGAGCAAGCATACCCTTCATAGCATTATCGATATCTTCAATTGCCTGATAGATAACCTTATAAATCTTAACTTCTACGCCTTCATGCTCAGCCATGCTCTTTGTCATTGAATCAATTCTTACATCGAAACCAATGATAATAGCACTTGATGCTGCAGCAAGGCTGACATCTGATTCAGTGATTGTACCAACACCACAGTGAATAACCTTAACAACAACTTCCTCATTAGAAAGTTTAACAAGACTCTGCTTAAGAGCTTCTGCACTACCCTGTACATCAGCTTTGATAATGATATCAAGTTCCTTAAGCTTACCTTCCTCAATCTTAGAGTAAAGTTCATCAAGAGACATCTTAGCCTTAGTCTCTTCAATAAGGTCTTTCTTGTGCTGCTGCAGATAAGTATCAGCAAACTGCTTAGCTGACTTATCATTTTCATGTGCGATGAATACTTCACCAGCATTAGGTACATCTGAAAGTCCAAGGATCTCAACTGGCTGAGATGGCTTAGCTTCCTTAAGTCTGTTACCCTTATCATCAACCATGGCTCTTACCTTACCATGACTTGCACCTGCTGAAATGAAATCTCCAACATGAAGTGTACCCTTCTGAACAAGGATATTAGCAACAGGACCACGGCCCTTATCAAGTCTTGCTTCAAGTACAAGACCTCTTGCCTGTCTGTCTGGATTAGCCTTAAGTTCAAGAATGTCAGCTGTGAGAAGAATTGTCTCAAGAAGAGTATCAATACCTTCTCCTGTCTTAGCTGAAACTGGTACGAACTCAGTTGTTCCGCCCCAATCTGTAGCAATAAGACCATATTCTGTCATTTCCTGCTTAACTCTGTCTATATTAGCATTTGGCTTATCAATCTTGTTGACAGCAACGATAATTTCTACCTCTGCAGCCTTAGCATGGTTAATAGCTTCTATTGTCTGAGGCATTACACCATCATCAGCAGCAACTACGAGAACTGCGATATCTGTTGAATTAGCACCACGCATACGCATAGCTGTGAATGCTTCATGACCAGGAGTATCAAGGAAAGTAATCTTCTGATCATCTACAGATACTGTATAAGCACCAATTCTCTGTGTGATACCACCAGCTTCTTTGTCTGTAACACTAGTCTCACGAATAGCATCCAGAAGAGATGTCTTACCATGGTCAACGTGACCCATTACACAGACAACTGGAGGTCTCTTAACAAGTGTATCTTCTGCATCCTCATCTTCCTTAAGAAGTTCTTCAATTACGTCAACCTGAATTTCCTTCTCACAGATGATTTCATAATCAATAGCTATATTTTCAGCCTCTTCATATGAGAGCTCTGAGTTAACTGTCACAATCTGACCAGCAAGGAATAACTTCTTGATGATTGCAGATGGCTGCATCTTCATCTTCTCAGCAAGTTCCTTAATTGTAAGCTTTTCAGGAATTGTGATTACTTTGATCTGTTCTTCAGGCTCTTCAACCTTCTTAACCTCAGGCTTGATAAAACGGCCAACCTTCTTGCTTCTTGGCATATCATCTTCTTCATATACAAGATCCTTTTTAGATCTCTTATCTCTATCCTGATCCTTAGCTGATCTTCTCTTTTCTTCATCTCTTCCGTGCTTATCGGTTCCCTTTAATGGCATATCAGCTGATGCAAATCCTGAGCCACCTTTATCGAACTTTCTGCCCTGGCCGCCACGGCTGTCCTGACCAGATCTTCCGCCCTGGCCAAATGACTTTCCATCATTATTACGATTTCCAAATGATGGTCTTCCATTCATACCGCCGCCCTGGCCATTGTTGCCACGGTAGCTGTTGTTCTGGCCATTTCTCTGGAAACCACGTCCGCCCTGACCATTTCTTGTATCGCCATTAGAACCATCATTTCTATTGTTGTTATTATTTCCACGACCATTCTGATTATATCCAGAGTTTCCTCTGTCATTTTTATCATTTCTGTTGTCGTTTCTATTGTCATTTCTGTTATCGCCACGATTATTTCTGTTATCATTTCTATCGTTTCTGAAGTTTCTGTTATCTCCACGATTTTCATGCTTTTCAGCAGCTGGCTTAGCTGTTGTAGCTACATTAGTTGTTTCTGTTGCAGCTTTCTTAACTGGCTTAGTCTCAGCTACAGCTGGCTTCTCAGCCTGCTTTGGCTTAGATGGCTTATTCTCATTATATTTAGGAATATCTGTATTATAGCTCTCCAGCTGTGATGGAGCTGTAAGAGGTTTAATAGGACGATATGCATTCTGTGACTGAGCGAATGTATTTCTATTATTCCTGTTATTATTGTTCTGAGAACGACGGTTGTTATTGCCGTTATTGTTATTGTTATTATTTCCACTGTTGTTATTATCGTTGTGGAAACCACCCATCTTAGAATTGTTTGGATTAGTTACTAATATGATTTTTTTCTTTTTCTTTGCAGGCTGAGTATCTGCGTTTTTTACCTCAGCTGTATTCTTTTCCTTTGGAGCTTCTGCCACTTTTTCTTCCTTCTTTTTATTGCTATTTGATTCGTTTTTATTACCAAAATGATTTCTGACTTTATCCGCCATGTCATCATCGATTGAACTAGTTGAACGCTTTACAGATTCTACTCCTTGCTCTTGCAAGTAGCTTACAAGTTCTTTGCTTTCATGTCCCAGCTCGTTTGCAAGTTCAGATATTTTAATTTTCGCCATTCACATTTCCTCCGTCCTGTTTATCTTAGAGTAAGTTATTCAAAAGCGTTTTCGCCAGTCCATCGTCTGTAACAGCAAGACTTGTTCGAACGTCCTTACCAATCGCATGTCCCAACGTTTCCTTATCACCAAAATAGTGCACTGGCACCTTGTAATAAGTACATTTGTCAGTAAACTTTTTCCTTGTGTTATCTGAGGCATCCTCACTTATAATCACGAGCCTGGCATTACCGGAGGTAATGCATTTTTCTGTTGCAAACTCACCACTTACAAGCTTTCCAGCTTTCTTACAAAGCCCCAGAAGTGAATATATTTTCTCTGTTTTATTCAATCCAGATCAAACTCCTTCTCAAGCAGGTCCAGCACATCCTCAGGGATCTGTGATTTCAATGATCTTTCAAATCCTTTATTCTTTCTGGCCTTCTTGAAGCATTCTTTATCGTTACATATATATGCGCCACGACCATTCTGCTTTCCTGTTTTGTCCAACAAAATATTTCCTTCAGCCTGTTTGATAACGCGGACCATTTCTTTTTTATTTTTCATCTGTCCGCATCCGACGCATTGTCTCATCGGTATCTTTTTTGCCATATACTGCCTCCTAGAGCAGAACTAGTACTTACGAGTAAAAAGAATTATTCTTCTGATGTTTCCTCATCATCTGATACATCAAGAAGCTCATCCTCTTCGATATCTTCGTTCTGAACTTCTTCACTCTCGATATCTTCTTCAAGATTCTCATCCTGATACTCTTCATCTTCGTTATATTCTTCATCATCCATATAATCTTCCATACGGAATCCAGGAGTATCCTTAGCCTGAGTCTCACTCTTAATATCAATCTTATATCCAGTAAGCTTTGCAGCAAGACGTGCGTTCTGACCTTCCTTACCAATTGCAAGTGATAACTGATAATCAGGAACAACTACCTTTGCACTCTTTTCATCTGGATCTGCAAATACTGCAACGATCTTAGCAGGTGATAATGCATTCTGGATGAGGTTTCCAGGATTTTCATCCCAGTTAACAACATCGATCTTCTCACCACGAAGTTCATCTACAATAAGATTAACTCTGCATCCATTTACACCTACGCATGCACCTACTGCATCAACGTTAGGGTTATTAGAATATACTGCAAGCTTAGTACGGCTACCAGCCTCTCTTGCAATACTCTTAATTTCTACTGTACCATCCTGTATCTCAGCAACTTCCTGTTCGAAGAGTCTCTTTACAAGATCTGGATGTGTTCTTGAAACCAGAATTCTTGGTCCCTTTGAACCATTCTTAACTTCAAGGATATAAACCTTAATTCTGTCTGTTGGCTTGTAAACTTCATTACTAACCATTTCGCTCTCGTTCAGAATAGCATCTGCACGGCCAAGGTTGATGCTTACATTCTTGCCGATATATCTCTGAACAACACCTGTAACAATATCATGTTCCTTTGTGAAGTACTCATTATAGATCGCTCCACGCTCTTCCTCACGAATCTTCTGAAGAATAACATTCTTAGCATTCTGAGTTGCGATACGTCCAAATTCCTTTGAGTTAATTGGAACATCGATCATATCTCCTACTTTTGCTTTCTTGCTGATCTTCTTGGCATCATCAAGAGAAATCTCTATGAATGAATCCATAACATCATCAGCTAATTCTACAACTTCTTTCTCAGCGAAGCACTTGAAGTCGCATGTATTTCTGTCAACTTCTACCTTTATATTTTCAACCTTGCCAAAATTATTCTTGCAGGCTGTGAGAAGAGAATTCTCAATTGCATCAAACAGGCTATCTCTGCTGATGTTCTTCTCTCTTTCAAGTAATTCAAGTGCATCCATTAATTCTTTACTCATTGTAATCTCCTATTCTGCATGAATCTCAAAAATCCAATGCAAGCTTTATAACAGATATTTCTTTTCTAAGGAACTTTTCGTCCTGATCATTTATTGTTACTGTTACACTGTCTGAATCAAATTCTTTTAATATACCTGCAAATTCTTTTGTTCCATTTACAGGCTTGTATAACTTAAGTTCAACTTCCTGACCGATGCTGTTAGCAAAGTGTCTGTCCTTCTTAAGTGTTCTTCCAAGTCCAGGACTGCTCACTTCTAATGTGTAAGCATCCTCGATAAAATCGTCTTTATCAAGTTCATCAGAAAGTACATGACTCACATCTACACACTCATTGATATTAACTCCCTCTGGCTTATCAATATAAACTCTGAGGTAATATTCGCCCGCTTCCTTGACGTATTCAACATCATAAACTGAAACGCCAACCTTTTCGGCTATAGGAGTAACAAGAGCTTCGGTTTTGTTTTCGATTGTTTCTCTTTTTGACATCTTTTGACCTTTTCTTACATCTAATCTTATTATAGATTATTTGTTTTATATTCATAGAGATATGAATATCCACAAAACTGTGTTTACAATGGCAAGTTGTCCACAACTGTCATAAAAAAAGTGGACTCTTTGCAAGTCCACTTCAGTAAACACATTTTAGTTACATAGGCATAATAACATATTTGTCGAAAATACGTCAAGCCTTTAACCCTATATAAAAGAATAGTCGTAGCTATTAAGCTGCGACGTCTTTCGGGTTGGGCTGTTAAGTTAATTAACAGTAGTAGCTCGTAGCGGAATCGAACCGCTGATTCTGCCGTGAGAGGGCAGCGTCTTAGCCTCTTGACCAACGAGCCATGTGTGATTTGTTTTGTGCGGCTCACCGAACCGACTTCGTTATAATACCCTAGTATCAGAAATAATGCAAGCACTTTTTTCAAAAAAATTTCAAAAATCGTTTATACGCACATTTTTTCTCTTTATTAAAAAACCAGAAAGCCAGTTTTTCCTTTAAATGCAGCATTTATATTTTTGAAGCTGATTAAATAAAAAAGTAGCATACTGCTCTTATATAAGAACAATATGCTACCCATAATGACATTCATTTTTAAATTATAATCCAAAATCAAACAAACTAATCTGATTAGATTCTGGTATATCTCCTAAAAGTCCCATGGCATGCATCTTATCACATACTGCCTGTGGAGCTTTTGTTCTGTCTTTGAAGTCATCCTTGGACAGGAATGGACCACCCTTAGCACCTTCTACTACTGCATCAGCAGCTTTTTCACCCATACCATCAATACTTGTAAGAGATGGCATGATCTTATCCCCTACCACCTGGAACAGCCTTGACTTAACAGTGAAGATATCTATAGGAGCAAATTCTATTCCTCTCTCATACATCTCTTCTACAAGACGCATATCGCCATATTCGGCAATCTGAGCATTAGTAAGATTATCCCAGTTCTCCTTATATTCTTTCATAATATTATGAAGATGGGCTTCACCCTGGCACATATGCTCATAGTTAAATGCCTTGGCTCTTATACTGAACCATGCAGCATAAAAGGCCTGTGGAATATATACCTTAAAATAAGCAATTCTCCATGCCATCATAACGTAAGCAGCAGCATGTGCCTTAGGGAACATGTACGCAATTTTTTCACAGGACCAGATGTACCAGTCAGGAACATCATGATCTTTCATATCCTGTTTCCACTTCTCCCAGTTAGGTTCCTTGCCTTTGGCAACCTTACCCTTACGAACAGCCTCCATTATCTTGAAGGAATCTGACTTATCCATTCCCTTCTGAATCAGGTAGATCATAATATCATCTCGAGTACAAATGGCTGTATCAATTGTAGCCTTACCTTCCTGAATAAGTGTCTGTGCATTACCAAGCCATACGTCAGTACCATGAGCCAGACCTGCAATACGTATTAAATGTGAAAAAGATGTAGGCTTGGCGTCAACTACCATCTGCATGGCAAAGTCAGTACCAAATTCTGGAAGTCCAAGACATCCGAGCTTGGTTCCTGCACTTAACTGATCAGGCGTAATATTAAGAGCCTCTGTATTTTCAAACAGACTCATTACATTCTTATCATCAAGAGGTACTTCCTTAGGATCGAGTCCTGTACAATCTTGAAGGAATCTAATCATGGTAGGATCATCATGACCCAGAATATCAAGCTTTAGCAGGTTATGATCAATCGAGTGGTAATCATAATGTGTTGTAATAGTTGCTGTTGTTGTATCATTAGCAGGATGCTGTACAGGTGTAAACGAATAGATATTCTCACCTACTGGCAGAACTATGATTCCACCAGGGTGCTGACCTGTACCTCTACGTATACCGGTACATCCCTGAACTATTCTGTTTATTTCACATTTTCTCTTACTTACACCGATTCCGTCATAATACTTTTTGACAAAACCGTAAGCTGTCTTATCAGCAAGAGCAGCTATAGTACCCGCACGGAAAGTCTGTTCATCACCAAAAATAACCTTTGTATAGTTATGAGCCTTGGACTGATATTCACCTGAGAAGTTCAGATCGATATCAGGCTCTTTATCACCCTTAAATCCCAAGAATGTCTCGAAAGGAATATCAAATCCATCCTTGTTCATCATGTGTCCGCACTTAGGGCATCTCTTATCCGGCATATCACAACCAGAATTACCACCATATTTCAGTACGTCTTCAGAATCAAAATCACTGTATTTACAATGTGGACATACATAATGAGGACTAAGCGAATTAACTTCTGTAATACCTGATGCAAATGCAACGAATGAAGATCCTACTGATCCTCTCGAACCTACCAGATAACCATCTTCTACTGATTTCCAAACCAGTTTCTGCGCAATGATGTACATAACCGCAAAACCATTCTTGATAATAGAATTCAGTTCTCTTTCAAGTCGTTCCTGAACTATAGGCGGCAGGTTCTCTCCATATATTTCATGTGCTTTGTTGTAACAAATATCTGTCAGAATACCATCACTGTTCTCGATTACTGGAGGACACTTATCTGGTCGTACAGGAGATATGCTATCTACCATATCCAGAATCATTCTGGTATTGTCTATAACTATTTCATTGGCCTTATCGCTGCCAAGATATTCAAACTCTTTGAGCATCTCTTCTGTAGTTCTGACAAAAAGAGGTGCAGGAGTCTCATCATTCATACCCTTACCAGCCATGATGATAGTTCTGTATATCTCATCATCAGGATTGAGGAAATGGGCATCACAAGTGGCTACAACCGGCTTATTGAACTGTTCACCCAGTTTAACAATTCTCTTATTAACTTCTCTGATATCGTCATCAGATTCAATACTGTCATATTTTTCGCTTTCAACCATAAAGTGGTTATTAGCTACAGGCTGAATTTCCAGATAATCATAGAAATTAACAAGCTTTGCAATCTCTTCTTCTGGCCTGTCCTCAACAACAGCACCATATAATTCACCCGCACAGCATGCGCTACCAATAATAAGTCCTTCTCTGTATTCCATCAGAAGACTCTTAGGAATAAGAGGGAATCTCCTGAAATAATCTACATGAGACTTACTTACCAGTGTATACAGATTAACTCTTCCAAGTGTATTCTTGGCCAGAATTATTACATGATGAGGTCTTAAATGCTTGATCATATCTGGTGTAGGTTTACCAAATTCATTTACCTGTGTCAGAGTCTCACATTTTTGTTCCTCCAGCATAGGCAGGAATTTCATGAATATAAGCGCTGTGCATTCTGCATCATCAACCGCTCTGTGATGATGTTCAAGTACAACTCCCAGAGTCTTGGCAGTAGCATCAAGAGTATGCTTAGCCTGCAGAGGAAAAAATGTTCTTGAAAGTCCCAGAGTATCAACTGTTGTATAATCAACATCTATTCCGAGTTCCTTGCAGTTCTGGTTGATAAAGCTGATATCAAATCCAACATTATGTCCTACTAGTACACATCCCTTACAGAATTCAACAAACTGTGGAACAATAATATCCCTTGTAGGAGCATTCATTACCATATCATCGCTGATACTGGTAAGTTTCTCGATTCTATATGGAATAGGAACCTTAGGATTTATAAATTCAGAGAATCTGTCTATAATAACTCCCTTTTGTACCTTAACAGCACCTATTTCTATAATCTTATTTCTAAGTGGCGAAAAACCTGTTGTCTCTATATCAAATACTACGAAAGTAGTATCCTTAAGGCTCTGTCCCTTATCATTTACAACTATTTCCTTAAGATCATCTACAAGATATCCCTCTACGCCCTGTATAATCTTAAAGAAATTCTGTCTGTCAGGCTTTGGTTCGTCATTTTCCTTGGCCTTCTTGCATGCATCCTTGTACAGATCTTCCCATACATGATTAGCTTCTGTAAGAGCCTGTACAACACCATGGTCAGTAATAGCTATACCTGGCATGCCCCATTTATAAGCCTGCTTGATAATATCCTTAGTCTCGGATACACCATCCATATCACTCATCTTGGTATGGCAGTGCAGTTCCACTCTCTTAACTGGAGCCTTATCTTCTCTCTTAGTTGTAAAATCAGGAATCTTTTTAATTCCATTTATTGACTGCATTGTAATCTCATGATCAAATTTATCAACAGTTGCAATACCCTTAACTTTAAGGAATGCTCCCTTTTTAATCTCTTTTTCCAGTTCTGGTACATCTGCAGTCTTAGTGAACATCTTGACTGTAATAGAATCTGTAAAATCTGTTACATCAAAAATAAGTATGCTCTTTTCATTCTTGATATCTCGCTTATCATAGGCTATAACCTGTCCATGTATTGTAACTTCTCCCATTTCACCTACGATATCACTAAGAGGCATAATCTCATCATCAAAGTCTCTTCCATAGACAACATCAGGATTATCTGATCTCTTGAAGCCGCCTCCAAAGTCACCTTTCCACTTACTGTTACCTTTGTTAAAAAATGACTTTTTGTTACCACCATCAAAAGCGGATGGTGTTCTGCTTACTGGTCCATCAGATGACTTTCCACCTGCATTTGCAGCAGCAGCCTTTGCCGCTTTCTTTTCTTCCTGCTGTTTGTGTCTTTCATCAGACTTCTTTTCGCTAGCTTCAAGTCTTTCAGCCATCTTGGCAGACTCTTTACTATAATCAGGTTCTTCATTTTTCTTGGCTTTTTTCTCATACTTAACAGAGATGCTGGATGTAATACCACATCTCTCGTTTAGTATCTTGGATAAAACCTTTAACAAATCCTGTGATTTATTCTCTGCTACAACTGAGTCCTCTAATGTCATAAGTATATTGTCATCAGTGTACTCAAATTTAGCACCGCGAAACAGACAGTATTCTATAGGATCATAATCCTTTAGTTCCGTAAGAATACTGTCTTTATAGATCTCCATAAGATTTTCAGGAGTATACTGAGCAGATAAATTGAATTTCTCATAAATCTTGATTGTCAGATCATTTGATTTAAAGAACTGCTTCTTTATTTCTTTTTCAGTTTTGATAACATCACTTTTTTCAATTAGTCTGTCACTGGACAGATAGATTCTGACATAATCCTGCTTTTTGGTAGTAGATACCTTTTCAACAGTTGTCTCCTCCATCATCTCTTTGGTATGTCCATCCAGCTTCAGAGTTGGAAAAACATCAAAAAAGGCTTTTGCCATTTCTTCCCCCTAAATCCTTACTACTTAATTATGCAATTACTGTTCCCAATGATCCAACTCATCCTTCAAAAGAGCAAGGAGCTGATCTTCAGGTACTTTCTTAATTATTTCTCCCTTTTTAATAAGGAGTCCTTCACCTGTTCCTCCGGCAATTCCTATATCTGCCTCTTTAGCTTCTCCAGGTCCATTTACAGCACAACCCATAACTGCAACTTTGATATTAAGATCATATCCCTGAACCATTGTTTCTACCTGATTTGCCAGGCCTATAAGGTCTATCTTGGTTCTGCCGCATGTAGGACATGAAATAACTTCAATACCATTTTTTCTAAGTCCAAGAACTCTTAATATAGTCTTGGCAGTCTTAATCTCTTCAACAGGATCTCCTGATAATGATACACGAATAGTATCACCGATACCCTGATTCAGAATGATACCAAGTCCTACTGATGACTTGATATTACCGCTGTATACAGTTCCTGCTTCTGTAATACCTACATGAAGAGGATAATTAACCTTCTGTGCAAGCAGTTCATGAGCTGCAACACAAAGTGGTACATTAGATGACTTAATACTAATTACCATATTGTCATATCCGCACTTCTCAATAATATCAATCTTATCAAGAGCACTTTCTACAAGGCCTTCAGCTGTTACTCCGCCATATTTTTCTACAAGATTTCTCTCAAGAGAGCCACTGTTAACACCTACTCTTATAGGAACATTTCTCTCTTTGGCTGCAGCTACAACAGATCTAATCTTGTCCTGATTACCTATATTACCAGGATTAATACGAATCTTATCTGCACCATTCTCTATAGCAGCAAGTGCCATCTTGTGGTCGAAATGAATATCAGCTACAAGAGGAATGTGAATCTGTTTTTTAATCTCTTTAACAGCATCAGCTGCCTGCTGTGTAGGAACTGTACATCTTATAATGTCACATCCTGCCTCTTCGAGCTGTAATATCTGTGCAACTGTAGCATCGATATCCTCTGTTCTTGTATTAGTCATTGACTGAATCATAATAGGATTTCCACCACCAATGACCTTATTTCCAATATGTACGACCTTAGTATTATCTCTATATGCCATAATAATCTCCATTCAATAAACTTAACATAAAACATTCACCAACAATATCAGCCTGTAAACTTACGAATATCATTGAATAGCACAACTACCATTAGTACAACAAGTGCTGCCATACCTGCAAGATGTACCAGACCTTCCTTTTCAGGTGGAACTGGCTTACCTCTTATGACCTCGATGAACTGGAACACAAGTCGTCCTCCATCAAGAGCTGGTAGTGGTAACAGGTTCATTACACCAAGGTTTACTGATAGTATTATAAGTAGTTCCAGCATAGTAAGCAGAACTGATGGAAGTCCATAAGGCTTCGCCATTTCATAAGTATCATCTACCATTTTGACCATACCTACAGGGCCAGAAACGTCACCGCTTGATAATTTACCCTGTACCAGAAGCGCAAGGCTGCGCCATGTCAGTTTGAAATAATATGATACCTCATACCATGCATATTTGATGATAGCAGGTCCTTCTACCTTATCATATTCACCTATATAGATGCCCATATAATAACGGCCATCCTCTTCACTATAAACAGGAGTCAGGTCTGTCTCATAAGTATTACCATCTCGTTCATAAACGATATGCATTGCATTTCCTTCATTGAACTGAGATATGATAGTAACTTCTCCTGCCATATGAATATTCTCACCATCAATACTGATAATTTTGTCACCAATCTGAAGACCTGCAGCAGTAGCCGCTGAATCCTCAACCAGATTATTGATAACAGGGAAATTCCACGTAGAAAATCCCACAACTATAACAGCTACAATAAATGCAGTTATAAAATTAAAAAATGGTCCCGCAAAAAGTGTAGCTATTCTTGCCCACACATTGGCATTCTGAAAAGAATGCTCATCATATACTCTGTTAGGATCTTCATCACCCATGTTATCTTCAATTGAATCATAAACACAAGCACCGCCAATAGGCAGAAGTCTCAAGCTATATGTTGTATCACCTTTTTTCTTCTTCCAGATAACTGGTCCCATTCCTACAAAGAACTCATTAACTCTGATACCATTTGCCTTGGCAATTA
>CAMJFD010000023.1 GCA_946404845.1 uncultured Butyrivibrio sp.
GGATTACAGAAATCAGTATCCTACTGAGAGAATATTACAGATATCATATGATATGCCTGAATTAAAGCTTACTATAGAGGGTTTTGAAGATGGTGTTATCTTTGATCTTAGTGATTTTACTGCTATTGAAGGCTATGAAAATATATTCTTTTTTGACAATAGCAGAGCTCATATGATTAGACTTGATGACCTAAACGACGCTATACCGTTTATCAGATTTAATTCAAAAAGAGTTCTGGAAAGTGAAAAATTTATAGCCAACAATGATATACCTACTTTTGTAAGTACCATGCTTCCAATATTAGAGAAATATTTCAGACTCAGTTTCAAGAATTTTGAACCTGATAAATATGCTCCTCTTATGCCGGAATTTAGAATATACCTTGATATGCCTGATGAGAATACAATTACCTGTGATTTCCAGGCCATATATGACGAGGATATAGTACACATATTCAGTAATATCATGCCTTCTGTCAGCAGAAATATACTAGAGGAAAAAAGACGTGCAAGCGCGCTAAGCTCATATTTTAACTCAATTAACAGAGATGCTGGCATCATGATATTAAGCGGCTCCGAGGACAAAATATATGATTTCATATCTGGCGATATTGCTCAGCTCCATAAAATCGGAGATGTATATCTGTCAGATTCTATTCATGAAGTAAATATCATTCATTCAGACAAAATCCAGATTGGACTTGGCATTGTCTCTGATCTGCTGGATCTGACTGTGGTATCAAACGATCTTACCAATGAAGATCTCATATCTATTCTGAACCGATATGAAAATAAGAGAAAATATTACAGACTAAAAAACGGAACTGTAGTAGATATTAGAAATTCCGGAATTGAAGAACTATCCTATGTAACTGATACACTAGGAATCAAAACTCATGATATTATAAACGGACATGCCGGAGTTCCTAAGTACAGAGCCTTTTATCTAGACTCACTTGCAGAGTCAGATACTGATATTAATTATATGAGGGATGATACATTTATGTCTCTCATCAAAGATATGAAAGACATATCTGATAAAACATATGATGTCCCAATAACGCTTGATAACATAATGCGTGATTATCAAAAGAACGGATTTAACTGGTTATGTTCACTTAATGCAAATGGATTTGGCGGAATTCTTGCTGATGATATGGGTCTAGGTAAGACTCTACAGGTTCTGTCCTATCTTGTATTTAACAAAAATAAAGGATGTAATCTCATTGTATGTCCTGCTTCGCTAGTATATAACTGGTCAAGTGAAATCCGAAAATATACACCAGAGTTAAATTACGAACTTGCTGTAGGAACAAAAGCCAACAGGCGCAGAATTCTCGATGAAATATCAGAAAACAAAACAAACGTTATCATCACTTCTTATGACCTATTAAGACGTGATATAGATATGTATAAAGAGATTCAGTTTGCCTGTGAAGTAATAGATGAAGCTCAGTTCATAAAAAATCCTGGAACTCAGGTTGCACGTGCTGTTAAGAACATCAAATCGGTTATGAGAATTGCTCTTACTGGTACACCTATAGAAAACAGACTAAGTGAACTCTGGAGTATTTTTGACTATATAATGCCAGGCTATCTATATAGTTATAAGAGATTTCATGATGAATTTGAAAGCCGCATTATACAAAGTAACGACGAAATAGCAATGGATCATTTGAGACGTTTGATAACACCATTTATTCTAAGACGTGTTAAAAAAGATGTGTTAAAAGATCTACCAGATAAAATTGAAGAAACCGTTTATGTACAGCTAGAAGATGAACAAAGCCAGTTATATAAGGCAAGAATCATGCAGCTCAAAAATTCTCTACAAAAGCAGTCTGATTCTGAATTTAGAACCAACAAAATTGCTGTGCTTGCTGAACTTACAAGGCTACGCCAGTTATGCTGCTACCCCGGACTTATTTATGAGGATTATGATGGAAATTCAGCCAAAGAAGATCTGTGTATAGAAATGATAACTTCTGCCGCAGAAGGCGGACACAAAGTACTGCTCTTCTCTCAGTTCACAAGTATGCTCGAAAGGCTGACTCACAGACTTAAAAAAGAAGGTATAGGCTATCATCTGCTTACAGGTTCAACACCTAAGGAAGAAAGAATATCACTTGTAAATAAATTCCAATCAGATGATATTCCTGTATTTTGCATTTCTCTAAAAGCAGGTGGTACTGGTCTTAATCTGACAGCAGCCGATATCGTTATACATTACGATCCATGGTGGAATGTTGCAGTTCAGAATCAGGCAACAGACAGGGCACACCGTATAGGTCAGACCAATGTCGTAACCGTATACAAACTCATCATGAAAGATACTGTTGAGGAAAAAATCAAAGAATTACAGGAAAAAAAGACAGAACTTGCTGACCAGCTACTTAGTAGTGAAAACATATCAAGTGCTTCATTTACAAGAGAAGAACTACTGGAAATATTATCTTAAATTAAATACTAATAATGTAATAGAGGCCTGGTAAATCACCATGCCTCTTTTATTTCATTGGATCAAAGTTTATGACTGCCTTCTCATACTTTTTAATATTTAGTTGTTATTCATCCTCACTCCAGCCCTTGCATATATCGCACCAGCCTATGGCACCTGTCACAGATTCCAGCTCTGTTGGAGATATTTTGACAGATGTAAACTCATTTCCACCAGCAGGATGAACATATTCAAACCTTTTCATAGATACATCAAGCCAAATAGGAATATTACCCGTAACAGCAAAAGGGCAGACTCCGCCTGGTTTAAATCCAGTAATACTGTCTCCCAATTTTTTTTGAAATAAGAAACTCCCTGACTTTTTCATTAACCATGATTCATATCTCCTATTATCTTTATTATAATTATGCATATAATTCATATTTATCCGGCCAAGCTTTGCATATAAGTGTAAGGCCGCAGTCTTTGGCCAGATTTAGCGCTTCATCTGTAACTACAGACTTAGAAATCAGGATAGGAATACGTGCAAATATAACTTTTTGTACCATATCCATCGGAACCCTGCCTGATGTAAAAATAATGCATTTTGAAAAATCCAGTTTGTTTATAGCAGCATATCCAATTACTTTATCAATCGCATTATGTCTTCCAATATCTTCGCAACTGAACACTACATCATTTTTATACGCAAGATATGCACTATGCGTTCCATTCGTATTACTATGAATATGGCTCCCCTTCTGAAAAGCATCTATAATTTTAAATACTGTTTCTGGTTCAATCTTATGACATCGAGCAGACAGTTCATCATCAAACTTAAGATAATCCCTTACACCAGAGTCAAAATATACTCTGTTGCTGGTACAGCAGGTAGGTTCTAACATTATTCCAGCACTCATCGTAATATCATTGTTCAAATAAATATTTGCCCTGCCGCCATCATTACTGATATCTATACAATCTATATCTTCATAATTCTCTATCATCCTCTCACAAATAAGCTTACCCACTACAAGTTCTGCAAGATTATCAGCAGTACACGTTGTCCGGGCATATAGATTATCATTAATATATAGATTTATTATATGCTCGTGTATAATTTGAGATTCAGTTCTAGATACACTTCCATCATTAGAATATGTAAGTGACGTAGCAGAAGAAATCTCTGGTTTCATAATATATTTGTTTTGAATCTTATTGTCATAATCCATGTTAGCTCCATATAACACTTTCCGATACATTCTTTTTATTTCATATTGTAGCAAATAAACAATCATCATAAGTAAGACAATTATCCAATACTTAGTGATAATTTCTACTTATAACTAGTAATTAGATTATATTATTTAAGCACATAGAATTTTGCTTACAACATTATTGCACCGAGCGCGAGTGCGCATCCTGCACGGAGTGCTTTTTATTGAATAGGAAAGCAATTTCCTATTCAATAAAAAACTGTCATATAAATACCTTTTTGATAAGTATTTATATGACAGTATTAAACATAAATATGAACACCCCGTCCCTGAGGATTATTTCATGGAATCACAAAAGTGAGAATCCAAATCCGTTACATAATGCATCAATCTTTTGTCCCGACTTGCACATTGGACAATTGTCAGGACTGTAAGCTGCATAATCAGGAATATCACTCTTGGAAAACAGATAGTTAACAGGAATATTCTCTACCTTACTGGCTGCTGAGAATATTGCAGATATTCCACTTACTGTTCCGCCGTAATATCTTACACAACTGATTGCCTGTGCCAATGTCTTACCTGTTGTGGCAGATGCAAGTAGTATCAGGACGTTCTTACCATTTATCATCATCTTATTATTATCTCTGAAGAACATCTGGCCTATACCATCATTTTCCGGTGTTGTAATATAAATTGTCTTGTGAGCATTTAATGACTGGATACCAGCCTTTGTGAGTTCATCTGCAAGGAAAGATCCTATTACCTGCGTTCCTTCCAGACATACAATAGTATCCACGATTGTTGTACTTAAGTATTCTGTTGCAAGAGCTCTGGCCGCATTCTGAGCTTCGCTTAGTCTGGCCTTCATAGTGGTCATATCAACATAAGTATTAACATGTGAATTTGGTGTAGCGAAATGACCTGATATGGTCTTAAGCGTTACATCTGGGAATCTTTTAGATACAATCTTAACTGTTTCGTTCATTAGCGAACCACCTCTTTCTCGTGAATTAGTTTATGATTCAAAATGTCAGTAATTAAGATTAGTCATTATTCCGTATATCATTATAATAAAATAAAAATTCTATCAGCGCAATAATATAAAACGACTATTATTTGTGATGATTGTTATATTGACTAAGGCTCAATTTATACCGTATTATTCTATTTGTGCAAAAAAGATTATGTAAATAATAGCAAGACAAGTCGCTATTATTTGGATGGAGATTTAGAAATGGACAATATAATTCTAATTGGAATGCCTGCATCAGGTAAGAGTACTGTAGGCGTCGTTCTGGCTAAGACAATGGGCTATGGATTTATAGATTCCGACCTTGTAATCCAGGGAACAGAGAAAAGAAAGCTCTCTGAAATCATTGATGCAGAGGGAATTGATGGCTTTATAGAAGTTGAAGACAGAATTAATCAGGGGATAATTGCTGACAGATGTGTAATAAGTACTGGCGGAAGTGCCATCTACGGAGCAAAAGCCATGGAGCACTTCAAGGAAATCGGAACTATCGTATATCTCAAGGTCGATCTTGACGAAATCAAAAGCCGTATAAATGGCCTACACCAAAGAGGCGTTGCCATTAGAGAAGGTCAGACATTTGATGATTTATATGAAGAACGCTGCAAGCTATATGAAAAATACGCTGATGTAACTGTTTATGAGAATGAATTCAATGTAGAAAAAATCATCTCAAAAATAACTGAAGCTGTAAATAAAGAAAAATAATAATCCAAAAATATAACCACTATCCTTAATCAAAGCATCTAAGAATGCTCATAAAGATAGTGGTTTTATATTTCAATTAATAACAAACATTAACAGGTGCTCCATTTACATAAGCCATAACATTATCAAATTCTATCCTGGCTCTTCTGACCATAGCTTCCTCTGACAGGAATGCTACATGTGGTGTAAGAAGTGTATTTCTTGCATTTACAAGTGGATAATCTGCTGGAATAGGTGGTTCCATATCATATACATCAATTGCAGCTCCTACTATTGCTCCAGCGTTAAGAGCCTGTGCCAGGGCTTCGTTATCAACTATTGGCCCTCTTGCACAGTTTATAAAAATAGCACTTTTCTTCATAAGGGCTATTTTTTCTGCGCTTATCATTCCCTTAGTTTCAGCATTATTAGGTATATGAAGAGATATAATATCGCACTCAGACATAAGTTCATCAAGTCCTGCATACTTAATACCAGCAGCCTTTACCTCTTCTCTTTCATGTCTTGCATATGCATAAACATCTGCTCCAAAAGCTTTAAATAATTTGGCTGTCATAAATCCTATTTCTCCGCAGCCGATAATACCAACCTTCTTGCCACTTATCTCGCGGCCACACAGTCCTGCTGATGTACCCTGCTTTCTAACTGCATCATCACACTCTTTAATATATCTAAAAAGATCTATAGCCATTCCTATACACAGCTCAGATACACATACATTGGAATATCCTGCACAGTTACATATTATAATGCCTTTTTCCTGACATTTAGATACCGCAACATGATCAATACCTGTAAATGCTACAGCTATCATCTTGAGATTGTCGCAGGCATCTATTACTTCTGCAGGATAAGGATTATTGGCAATCATAACAATATCCTGATCCTTAGATCTCTCTATTAATTCAGCTACATCTGTTGTCTTCTCATCATAATAAGTGAACTTATGGCCGGCATCTGTTAATGGCTTTGCCAGTTCATCTATCATCTCTTTGCTAACACCTAGTGGTTCAATCAAACTAATATTCATTACTACCTCCGTTATTTACAATTCATTACTCGTTGGCCAGTTTAAGCAGTACATCTGCCAGAACGTCCGCTCCCGAAGCAAGATCTTCATAACTTGTATATTCATCAGGGCTATGACTTATACCATTATGACTTGGTACAAAAATCATTGCTGTAGGCGCGAATTTACCTACAAATAAAGAATCATGATATGGACCACTTATCATATCCATATTTTCAAGATCAAATTTCTCACAACTATTTTCTATGAGTGAGCAAATCGCATCATCACAGGATAATGGCATATCATTATTCTCCTCTTCCATATTGAGGATCACATTTCGTCTGCTGGCTATTTGTTCAAATTCTGTTTGCATCTGGTGGATCAATTTCTGTTTAGAATCCCAGTTACAGTCTCTAATATCAACTGAGAATCTGACTTTACCTGGGATAACATTAACAGCATTAGGAATAACTTCTACGTGTCCGATTGTAGCGGTATTATATTCACTTTCACATTCCTGTGCCATTTTTTCTAACGCAAGTTCCATTTCAGATAATGCAGCAAAGGCATCTCTCCTTGCGCCCATATCTGTTCCGCCTGCATGTGACTGAACTCCCGTTATCTCGGCATTGTAGATAGATGGAGCACATATTTTCCTGACTACGCCAATTGTCTTACCTGCCTGCTCAAGGTTCCTGTTCTGTTCTATATGCAGCTCGACTGATGCATACACATCACCTTTATCCCTGCGAATATCATCATAATCCAGGTCCACATCATAGCCCAGTTCAGTCAGCTTGTCATAGAGGCTCCTTCCACTATTATCCTTGATTTTTCTTGTGTGTTCAAGAGACATATCACCAGACATTGCTCTGCTGCCAAGGCAGCTAAGTCCAAACCTTGTAGGTTCCTCTGAAGTATATACAATAACGCATATATCCCTTTTATGAACGGCTCCCACTTCATTAAATAGCCTTACAGCCTCCAGTCCGCATACTACTCCAGCCATACCATCATAGTTACCAGCGTTTGGAACTGTATCTATATGTGATCCTGTCCATACTGGAGGAAGTGAACTGTCTGTTCCCTTTCTGACAGCATAGATATTGCCAATTGCATCTTCATGTACATCCAGCCCCAGATTCATCATCTCTTCACGTACATACTTCCTGTTCTCAAGTTCAGGCTTAGTGAATAATATCCTTGTTGTACCAAATTCCGGCGTTGCATTGAACTGCGCCATCCCTTCAATCCATTCCTGAATCCTGTCTTTGCTCGCTCTATTCATACGCATCTCTCCTATTACATCTGTACGTCTCTATTGCAGTCCTTAGAATAAATGTATGTGAAATCCTGTGTTCCAACTCCATATGCTGCCTGCTGACAAAATGCACCCATCCAGATGAAGTCATTTTTCTTAATACCCATCCATCTCTCATCAAGCAGATACATACCCTCTCCGCTTAAGATATACATTCCATGCTCCTGCACATGAGTCTCAACAAAAGGATGACATCCACCTGGCTGGAAACTTAAGATATGCATATTCATGTCAAAGGCAAGATCGTCCGTAGGAAGGAAGTCCTTGATAAACACATTTGCCATATCATCGTATATCTTGTACTCTATATCATTGATATTTCCAAGAATTGCATATGGGTGTAAATCCTTATATGGCACATATACCTGCTTATACAGCAATACTCTTGCAGTGTTACTTATTACTTCAAAGTCAATTCCAACACCAGCTGGAGCATAACCATAACCGCCACTTGTAAATGTATCTTCATTTCCATCAATTGTAATCTTCATCTCACCTTCTATCAGATATATGAAGCTCTCGATACCTTCCTCTCTGGCAAAAGAGTCTGTGGTCTTACATCCACACTGCGCTTCAATTACATACTGTGTAAATCCTGCACCCAGCTTAGGTGAACAAATGATACTAACCTTACCACCTGTAATACCTGGAATAACATTATTAACCAGACCTGTATCCGGAATAACTGCATATAGACCTGGCTTTACTACTGCTCTTGTTGCTAATAAATCATTTGGATAACTCATATTATTTACCTCTTTCTATATACATTAATTTTTATTATTTTCGTTGACTTTTTTCCAATGCTTATCTACAATACTAAAAAACAAAGGAATATTACTGCTTATGTCTTTTACTATAGAATGGCTAATCACCCAGGATATCATTCCTGGATTTACGCTCCTATGCGGTTCTCTGAACAGCATAAATATCTCCGGTGTTAACATCATGGACAACCCTGATACGATACCGTGGGTGCAGGAAGGAACCGTCCTTCTCTCAACTGGATATCTTATCGATGATGATATTTCCAAGAACCTGGTCAAAGATCTCATGAGTAGGGGGTGTGCTGGTCTTGGCATAAAAATGAACAGATACATCAACGAACTGCCTCCTCAAATGATCGAACAGGCTGAAAAATATAATTTTCCAATCTTCAACATTCCATTTACATGTAGTCTTCAGCAGGTGGTTGATATTATTTATCATCACATGCACATCGAAGAAATTGATGCCACTCAAAAAATGGCAATTATCTATAAATCAATCACTGAATGTGTTCTTAATAAACAAGATTTCTCACAACTTACAAGCATAATAAGTGAATCACTTAATAGCAGCGTTTTTCTAACCAATGATAGTTTTGAACTGCTATCACACACCATGTCTCCAGAGACTATGGTTTCATTTCCATTTTCTTTTAGCAGGAACCTCTTTTATCTATTTCCGGAAACAGATTCTATTATGCTCCGTGAAAAAGCTAATACAGACAAACTGCCAATTATGCATTTTGAAAAGGATAATCTCGATACCAAATTGCTGTTTAATATATTTCCTATCAGGAATAATCATGCTCTTATAGGATTCATAGTAATCCTTGAAGAACCTCAGACAATTCAGACTTACTATAACGTAATATCTAACCTGAGCTCAGTATTCTGTATTGCAATGATCAATCACTCAGTAATGACAGAATCAGAACGTTCCAACAAAGATATCTTTTTCTTTAATTTGCTGCAAGGTAAGATTACTTCTACCAGACAACTTGAATCGCTTTGTATGAAAAACGGTTTTGATTATAATGTCAGAAGATTCTGTATTGTAATGCAGCCAAAAGAGCTGGCGGTAAGTAGCAGAAAACATTCTATTGAGCAAAATATCTTAAATACCCTTACCCGAAATATAGATGATTCTCTATTTACCTATGTATCCAATACATTTCAGGGAAATGTTGTATTATTCCTGTTTCCTAAAAACGGTAAAAATAATAATAATAGCTACATGGATATCATCACAGAGCTTTGCAGCGATATACAAGATAACCTTTCCAAGATTAACATTCATGCTCTCTGCGGTATCAGTAAGCCTTTAAAAGGTGCCGGTACTATCAGAACAACATATAATCAGGCTATCAGCTCTGTCAGAGTAGGTACATCAATTCATCCTGACCAGACTATCTATAATTACAATGATGATGAAATATATCATGTAATGCTGGATTCATTTTCAAATGCCCAGAGAAATGAAATTTATAATGATCTGATTGGCAAGCTGGTCAAGTATGACAAACTAAATGAATCTGATCTTGTAGCTACGCTTGAAACCTATATCCACTGCCAGCAAAATGCTGCCCAGGCTGCAAGAAAACTATTTATCCACCGTAACACTATGCAGTACAGGCTGGAACAGATAAAAAATATATTAGGTATGGATATTAACGATACCCATAACGTATACAAATTGCAGACTGCTTTTTATATAAAAGATATACTTACAATCTGAATTTAATAGCTAATAACCACCTGATCATCCTTATAATCGACAAGGTTTCTCTTAGAAGAAATCTTGTTGATTGCATCAAAATACTCTTCTTTATCTCTAAACAATGGCTTGTAGCTATTTATAACTTCCGCTCCAAATCTTCCATTATCCTTTAGTACTTCATATATGAGACAGCTCATTACTATAGCCGGATCAATTATAGCGGCCTGTTTATCCTCAATGTAATAATCATCACCGTGCTGCCTTCCTGTAGCTCCTGCGCAGTAATGCTGGATTACAGGTATAAGAGTACTGATATCTCCTACATCTGAGCTCTGTCCGTCCCAGCCTGAATAATATATCTGATTATCACCATACAAACTAGTAATGATCTCATCAAGTTTATCTGACAACATATCATTTGAATTAAACGGCAGATTGCCTGGATTATCTTCTATGACAAGCTTTGCTCCCATTGCTGCTGCAGATCCTGCAAGAGCGCGGTTAATCTTTTTGTTGGTATCTAGCATAACTTCATAGCCCGATGCTCTAACATATGTTTCAAGAACTGCCTTTTCAGGTATTGCATTAGCCGCAACTCCTGCTTCTGTCATAATTGGATGAAATCTTATAAAATCTTTTTCCTTAAAAGTTTCCCTTAGGCTGTTACAGGCATTTAATCCAAGGCTTGCCGCATACAATGCATTTATACCATTTTCAGGCGCTGCCCCTGCATGTGCAGATTTACCAATATATTCAATATGCTTGGTAAGGCAACCATTTTGTCCGCTTACGAATCTGAATCTGGCATTTGGAATATTATCAGCATGGAACATAATCGCCATGTCTACTCCGTCAAAAAAGCCTCTTTTCAAAAACTCAATTTTGCCAGCCAGATAGGATATAACTCCTCTGTCAATCAATGCATTTCTATATTCAAGATCTATTGTCTCTTCTGCAGGAATAGCCATAAATCTGATTCTGCCACACAGTTTTTCAATTGCACTCTTATCTGTTAATGCTGCAGCTATTCCCAGAAGGGCTGAAGTCTGTACCAGATGTCCACATGCATGTACAGCCTGAGTCTCTGGATCAGCTTCAGGATGAAGTGCACATTTAAGTGCATCAAGTTCACCCATTACTGCAATTGTAGGTCCTTTTCTTCCAGTATCAAGTTCAGCTATAAATCCCGGAATATCGCCTGCTCTCTTAACTTCATATCCAAGTGATATGAACATATCTTCCAGATACTTACTAGTCTTCCATTCCTTATATCCAAGTTCTGGATTCTTCCAGATATAATTAAAAGCATCCAGCATGATATCTCGTTTTGATTCTATTAAATCCTTGTATTTGGCATATATCATACTATATATCTCCTCTGAGAATTGTCACAGTAATTTATTTCTAATGGATTTATAAATTCGCCTGAGCCTTCACTTGCAAGTACCTCACCATTTTCAGAAACAACTCTTCCTCGTATCATTGTCATTACTGGAAGGCCTGTTCCCTCAAGTCCTACAAATGCTGATATCTGCTGCTTATATAGAAGTGATTCGTTAGTAATCTTCCAGTCTTTTTCTGGATCTATCATTACTATGTCTGCATCAAAGTCAACCTTTATAGCTCCCTTTCTTCCATATAATCCAAATCTTCTTGCTGGATTTTCTGACATTACCTTTGCAATAAGTGTTGGAGATTTACCCCTTTTATTAACCGCATTATCATAGAATACCTGTAACATTGTCTGTACTGAACTGATTCCATTTCCAAGTTCATATACAGGCTTTTTGCTATCATCTCTGTCTTCTGGAAGACCTGCTGAATGATCTGATACTACACATCCCAGAACTCCCTTTTGAACATATTCCCAGAGACCATCTGCAGCTCCCTTTTCTCTAAGAGGAGGTGCACATTTATATAGACATCCTTTGGCAAGAAGATCTTCTTCTGAGAATACCAGGTAGTGTGTACATGTCTCTGCTGTAATATCCACGCCTTCCATCTGCGCCTCTTCAATAATTTGTGCAACTGTAGGGTGACTTACATGGCATATATGAACCTTACATCCAGTCTCTCTTGCAAGCTCTATTACATCTCTTACTGCTATAATTTCTGCAGATAATGGCCTTGAATCTAGAAAAGCCTGTCTTGTATTTAATTTCTCATCCTTCATTTTCTGAAGGCCTGCATCTATCATGTCCTTATTTTCGCAATGAAATCCTATAAGACCATCAAACTCTTTGACAGCATTCATTCCATCTCTTATATCAGCCATTGTCGGTGCTGTAAATCCGTTACTGGCACCTGTCATAAAGCATTTAAAAGCAGCAGCTCCCATATCATGCATACCTTTAAGATCACCAAAATGTTCAGGTACAAAAGCACCCCACATGCTGTAATCCATATATGATTTTTCTGACAGATGTTTTCTTTTTTCTTCAAAAATATCTGTATCTATAATTGACATAGACTTGGTATTAACCGGCATATCCACGCAGCAAGTAACTCCACCTGCAACAGCAGCCGCTGTAGATGTATCCATTTCTTCATACTCAGCCTTATATTCTCCAATATGAAGATGAGCATCTATAACGCCAGGAAACAGAAGCTTACCTGTTGCATCTATAATTTTTTCTGCATCCATCTGCACATCTACATTTGTAATACATTTAATCTTGCCATCACTAATATATATATTTCCCAAATATACTTTTTCACTATCTACGATCTTTCCATTAACAATTCCTAAATCGAACACGTTTATCCCTCCAGTTATGCATATGACTTAAGACTCAATAGCATCTCCATTTGTCTTGGATTTCCATTTGAACAGATTCTTTTCTATTACTGACAGAATACCGAACATTATCGTATATAGAAGTCCTATTAGAATTGCAGCCATCATCATGTCAGACATTTTGAACCAGTTCTTGGAAAAAACAATTATGTATCCAAGACCTGTTGATGCTCCGAGCATTTCAGCTACTACCATCGCTCCAAATGCTGTTCCAAGTGCTCCCTTCATTCCAAGGAAGATATTTGGAAATGCCGCCTTGAATTTGACCTGTGTAAATACCTGCATCGGTGTAGCACCAAGACTCAGCGCTGATCTTATAAGCAACGAATCCGTGTTCTTTATACCTTCAGTAACGTAGGACACCATGTATATAACTGTTGCATACGCTATCAGTATTACCTTGGAGTTTTCTCCAATACCAAACCACAAAATGAATATTGGAAGGAAAGCCATAACCGGAATTGGTCCAAAAAGGTTCAGGATTGGGCTTATTATATTATCAACAATCTTAAAGCTTGCTATAAGCGCACCCAATATAATAGAAACTATTACACCAATTACATAGCCAGACAGAACTCTCTCTACACTTATAAACAGATGTGTCTGCAGTGTTCCATCCAGAATAAAGTTGTACAGACTCTCCACAATATCTGTTGGCATTGGCAGGAACTTGGCATCTATCCAACTATACTTATCATTTATTACACCGAATAATTCCCAGATTACAAAAAATGATATAAGCGATATTGCCTTGAAATACTTATCCAGCTTTGCTCGTCTTTCCTGAGATGTATTATATGAAATCTGCTTTTTTGACTTTTTCATCATCTTGATTACCTCTTATTCTGTAATAACTGAATCAGCATCAGCACCCGTAATTGCCGCTTCGAACTGTTTGACATAATCCTGAAACATAGGATTATTGATATCTCTTGGTCTTGGCAGGTTGATCAGCTGATCAACTGCTATCTGCCCTTCCTGCAATACAATTACTCTGTCTGCCAGATATACTGCCTCTGGTACACTATGAGTTATGAACACTATCATCTTTTTGGTAGCCTGCCATATACGTTCAATTTCTCGCCTCATATTGTCTCTTGTAAGTGCATCCAGTGCGCCAAGAGGTTCATCCATGAGAATAACCCTAGGATTATTGGCAAGAGCTCTTGCAATACCAACTCTCTGTGCCATACCACCTGATAATTCGCTAGGGTACTTATCTTCATATCCATTCAGGCCTACCAGATCTATATATCTTTGTGCAATCTCTTTGGCATTCTTGTTCTTCTTGATATTAAGACCGAACTGAACATTTTCACTTACAGTTCTCCAAGGAAAAAGAGCATGCTGCTGGAATACAACTCCTCTGTCTGCGCTTGGACCATAAATCTTGTCATATTCAACATAGATATCACCTTTATCAGGCTTAAGATAACCTGCCAGCAGATTTAATAATGTAGACTTACCACAACCGCTCTTTCCAAGTACGCATATGAAGTGTCTGTCATTTATATCCATACAGAAATCCTTCAGTATATACTGCATTTCTCCATCTTTTTCTTCATAGGCTTTATAAATATGATTGATATGTATTCCCATAATGAACTCTCCTGACTTACTAGATATTTGTTACAAATTACTCAGCTGTATAATTAACTCTTGAAGGATCGATTGCTTCGAGAATTGATGTATCTGTGAAGTCTTCAAACTTAACTTCCTTAGTGATCATTCCTGACTCAAGCATGTATGAAGACATCATTCCAACTGAATCGTAATATGTCTGATCGAACTGAACTGTATATACATTCTTTTTCATGATTTCAACACATGTCTCTGTATCAAGATTGATTACAGGAGCAATAATAGCAGCAGCTTCTTCAAGGTTCTCGTTGATATAATCAGTTGCCTTCATCATAGCTCTTACATATGCCTTACACTCTTCTGGATTGCTCTCAAGATAGCTCTTACTTACGTCGATACCCATTTCAAATGTGAGGTAGTTAACATCGCCTTCATTATCTGGAAGATATGATTTAGAACCTGTAAATAATACCTTACCGCCATTCTTCTCAGCTTCTATTCCCCATGGCTCCCATGCTGCAAAAAAGTCGATGTCACCTTTTTCAAGTGATGCAAGCATATCTGCTGCCTGAAGATTAACAAGTTCGATAGCGTCATAATCAACGCCAAGATCTTTACACATGTTCTTAACAGCAATGATAATATCAGCACCATCTGTGTAACCCATCTTAAGTCCTTCAAGGTCCTTGGCACTTGTAAGTTCAAGATCTCCTCTTCCTACAACTACCTGTGTGTTACTTGCATTTATTACAGGTGCGATGATACATACTTCAGAACCCATTTCAACGAGCTTAATTGCCTGTCCGTTCGAAATTGAATAGAACTGAGCTTCTCCAGAAGCAACCATTGCTGTAGATATTGAAGGCTCTGTAAGGAGCTGAAGATCTACGTCAAGTCCCTCTTCTTCAAAAAATCCCATCTCTTTGGCTACAATCTGCTGACCAGAAACCTGAGGATCATATTCACCAAGAACTGTTATTGGTGTAAGTTCTCCTGTAGCTGCTATATCTTCTGTTGCTTCTGCTGTAGATTCTTCTGTAGTTTCATCTGTAGACTCTTCTGCAACAGATTCTGATTCTGTAGATGTTTCTGTATCTGTATTTTCTGATGCGCTTGAACCAGAACCTGTTGAACCGCAGCCTGTTAATGCTAAAAAAACAAGTGTTGTACTAAGTAAAATGCTAACTAAACCTTTTTTCATAAATTTTCCTCCTACCATGTCAACAAAAAAGGCGCATAGATTATAAAATCTATACGCCTTCGTATTTTCTATTATGTTATTGTCACAACTGATAATGTCTTCCGGAATGTGTTTCATCATTTGTTATTTACAAGTATATTCAGGAAAAATATTTTGTCATCATGCTCACATAACAGTAAATGTCAAAATGCGTTGTGCTATGTGCACAATGTATTTTTGTACTTGTTCCATTCTTTCAATATGCTTAATAAATACATTTACAGGGAGTCCATAAATAGCAATATTTTATAAAGCCTTACGCAAGGTCACATAAATTGTTCACATACGTTTTTAAAGAGAATATTAATATTTATAACATTTCTTGTAACTTAACTACCCATTCGGATAATATTTTTTGTTAAAACGACTACTCTTTTCAGATTTTTCAGGTGTTATAAGTGCTTAACTTTTTATTTAAAATATTGTGCATTTTTAACAATTGAAATATTTATCCCAATCTATATAATTATCTCATCGCGATTAAAAACTAATTCTGCAGAATAAGTGTCTTGTTTTTATATGGAGGGAATACTATTAACGTCACATTCAGGGAGGACTTACATGCACAAATTACTAAAGAAGACACTTGCAGCAGTACTATCTGCCGTTCTTGTTGTAGGTAGTGCTAATGCTATTACTGAACCTGTCACAGCACAGGCTTCTACTACTACTTCATGGAATTTCAAAAATTCCAGTTTCAAAGATCTCGGAACAATTTCCTCTACAGTTACAGTTGATGGCCTTACACTCATTGCTACAAGTTCTAAGACAATGACTGTAAAAGCAGATTCTCAGACTGTTAATGATACTGAATACACATACTGCCTTGCACTTGGTGGAAGTGGTTGTACATCATACAGAGCCGTTCAGGTTCCTGTATCAGGAAATGATACAATCAAGGTCACACTTATGAGCTCAGGATCATCATCCAGAAGTCTTGCTATAGCAGATGCATCTGGTAACCAGCTCACAACTCTTACAGCAGGCACAACAGCCAGCACAGAGAGCTACAGCTATTCTGGAAATTCTGGTTCTGTATACTTATATTCAACTGGTAGTGGTATCAATATATACAAGATTCAGGTAGATTCATATTCAGACTCATCATCAAGTTCATCAGATTCTACACTTATTGCTGATGGCTGGTATTATATCAAGAACATTAATAGCCAGATGTACCTCGATGTTGCAAATGATGATGATAGTGACTTTGCCAATGTAGACCAGGAATCTGGTCTTGGTGACAAGAGCCAGAGATGGTATGTTACAAACCAGGGCAGCAACGTAATCACACTTACAAATGGTATGAGCGGCGGCAGAATGCTGGATGTATATTACGGCGGAACTACAGATGGTACTAACATTGACATCTGCAGCAGTAACGGTTCAACCGCACAGCAGTTCACAGTTGTAGAAACTGACACAGACGATGTCTACTGCCTTCAGACTGTAGTAAGTGGTAATACTCAGGCAGTCGACGTATATGACTGGTCAACATCAGCTGGTGGCAACATCAGCACATGGACTTATAACGGACTTGCTTGTCAGCAGTTCAGATTTGAGGCTATCTCAGATAGTTCTTCAAGTTCATCTAGTTCTTCCAGCTCATCAAGTTCTTCAAGTTCATCTAGCTCTTCCAGCTCATCTTCTACTGATACATCAGATGGCACAGTAGTTTCAAGCTACTCAGCTCTTGTATCTGCAATATCTGCAGCAGAATCAGCTGGTGGCGGCAAGGTTTATGTAAGCGGAACTTCTATTGATTGTTCAGGACAGATTGCACTTTCTAAGTCAAGTGCAAACGTACAGATAATCGGTGTGCAGAATAGTGATGGAACTTATCCTGTTCTTGACTTTAGCACATTTATGAGCAGTTATATCGGAGTAAAATCTTCTGATTCAGCTGTAGGTATCAGAATTACAGGTTCTAACTATACAATCAAGAACCTTATTATAGAACATGCACCAGATAATGGTATTCAGATTAAGGGCAGCTCAGCAGGTAACAATACAGTTTCTAATTGTATCGTTCGTTACAACAATGACGCTGGTCTTCAGGTTACATCTGGTGCTTACAGCAACACAATCGAATATGTATGCAGTTACAGAAACTGTGATGTATACACAAGAGGTGGCAATGCTGATGGTTTTGCTCCTAAACTCGGTGCCGGAAGTGGCAACACATTCTCATACTGCTATGCATGGGACAACTCGGATGATGGATGGGATTCTTATGATAAGAGCGGCGATTTGACACCTGATCTTACCTACACATATTGTGCTGTATGGAACAATGGTAACCCAGATGTATTTACTGGTAAATACGATTTTGATAACGGAAACAGCCTTGATGAAGATCTTCTTCTTGTTCAGTTAATCGAAGCTAAGGATTCATCATTTGCTTCCAATTACAGTAATGGTAATTTCTCACTTCCAAGTTCAAGCTTCATCGTAACAGATGATGGTACAATTTCTCTTTCAGCATGGACAGGTGATGAATATGACGGAAATCCTAACGGATTCAAATTAGGTTCAGCTTATTCATCATCCAGCTGCGTACGTACAATGTCATATTGTCTTGCATTTGATCAGGATAGTAAGGGATTTGATAACAACAATAGCTCTGTAACAGGTAGCTTCAAGAATTGTATAGCATTTGATAACGGATACAATTACTACATCTCTCCTCTTACAATTACCGGTTGGAGTAACGTACTTGGATTTAGCGGCAGCTCATCAGACAAGCTTCCTAGCGGATACTCTGTTACTACACCTTCATCATCAACACAGTCTAGTATCAGAAGTACAGTAGAATCAACTAAAGATTCAATCATTTCCAGCTGCCAGAACAACGTAATTCCTGGTGCTGTAACATTTAATGTATTCTAATAAATACGTATTTGGATAAAAATTAACAACAATAAAAGCCTCTGTAACCACATTTAATCATGGTAACAGAGGCTTTTATTATATCTGTCATATATATGACAGGATTGATTACTTGTAATTTACGATCTTTCCGAAGTCAGCCTTAAGTGAAGCACCACCTACAAGACCACCATCGATGTTTGGCTTAGCAAAAAGTTCAGCTGCGTTACCTGCATTAACAGATCCGCCATACTGAATACGAACTGCTTCTGCTGTTGCAGCATCATACATTTCGCTGATATTCTCTCTGATTGCCTTACAAACTTCTTCTGCCTGGTCTGATGAAGCTGTTTCACCAGTTCCGATAGCCCAGATTGGCTCATAAGCGATAACAAGATTCTTAACCTGATCAGCTGTTACGCCTGTAAGATCCCATGTGATCTGTCTCTTGATCCAGTCAAGGTATGTACCTTTCTTTCTAAGCTCAAGTGACTCACCACAGCAAAGAATTGGCTTAAGACCAGCTTCAAAAGCCTTCTTAACCTTTGCATTGATAAGGATATCGTTCTCACCGAAGATATCTCTTCTCTCTGAATGTCCGATTACGATGTATTCTACACCAGCATCCTTAAGCATAGGAGCTGAGATTTCACCTGTGAATGCACCCTTGTCTTCGATATAGAAGTTCTCTGCACCGATCTTAACATTTGATCCCTTAACAGCTTCTACTACAGGAACGATGTCGATTGCAGGTACGCAATATACAACATCTACGTCATCACTTGCTACAAGTGGCTTAAGCTCTTCAACAAGCTTAACAGCTTCACTTGGAGTCATATTCATTTTCCAGTTACCAGCAACTATCTTTCTACGTGCCATAATTATTAACCTCCAAATATGTAAATCATATTTATTACATGATTTGGCGCCAAAAACATATACATGCCTTGGCGCTTAAATCATTATTTTTTTATTTTAAAAATTACTTATCGTCTGCAGCAACTACGCCTGGAAGTTCCTTACCTTCAAGGAATTCAAGAGAAGCTCCACCACCTGTTGAGATGTGGCTCATCTTGTCAGCGAAACCAAGCTGGTTAACAGCAGCAGCACTATCACCACCACCGATGATTGTTGTAGCATCTGTCTCAGCAAGAGCCTTAGCTACAGCCTTTGTACCTTCAGCAAGAACAGGGTTCTCAAATACACCCATAGGTCCATTCCATACAACTGTCTTAGCTGACTTAACAGCGTTTGCATAGAGTTCACGAGTCTTCTGGCCGATATCAGCACCTTCCTTATCAGCAGGCATCTTGTCAGCATCTACTGTTTCAACAGTGATGTCTGGGTTATCGATAGGATTTGGGAACTCAGAAATAAGAACTGTATCTACAGGAAGAAGAAGCTGCTTACCAGCCTTTTCAGCCTTTTCAATCATTTCTTTACAATAGTCAATCTTTGTTTCGTCAAGAAGTGACTTACCAACTTCATATCCCTTAGCCTTAAGGAATGTGTAAGCCATACCACCACCGATGATAAGAGTATCACACTTCTCGATGAGGTTATTGATAACATTAAGCTTATCAGCAACCTTAGCACCACCAAGGATAGCTACGAATGGTCTTACAGGATCATTTACAGCATTTCCAAGGAAGTCAATTTCCTTCTGCATAAGGTATCCAACTACATTGCTGCCACCCTTAGCACTGATGAACTTTGTAACACCAGCAACTGAAGCGTGTGCTCTGTGAGATGAACCAAATGCATCACATACATAGTCATCTGCAAGATCAGCAAGTTCCTTACTGAACTGCTCACCATTCTTAGTCTCTTCTTCACCACGGAATCTTGTGTTCTGAAGAAGTACTACATCGCCTTCCTTCATAGCTTCTACAGCAGCTGTTGCAGCAGCACCAGTTACATTGTAATCGCTTACGAAGTTAACTTCCTTACCAAGCTTCTCTGAAAGTCTCTTAGCTACTGGAGCAAGTGACTCACCTTCGTTAGGGCCATTCTTAACCTTACCAAGGTGTGAGCAAAGGATAACCTTTCCACCATCAGCAATAAGCTTGTTGATTGTTGGAAGAGCAGCTACAATACGAGTCTCATCTGTAATCTCGCCATTCTTAAGAGGTACATTGAAATCGCATCTTACAAGAACTCTTCTTCCCTTTACATTAATATCATCAACTGATTTCTTATTAAGTCCCATATTATTCTCCTTTTATTTTTTAGAAATTTGCAGAGCAATTTCCTATTTAATTAAAAAGGTCCGGTCCATCTGGACCGGACCCATAAAAGTCATAGACCTTTTTGATTGTTCTAATGATTATCAACCAAGTTCAGCGAAGTACTTAATTGTTCTAACCATCTGGCTTGTGTATGAGTTTTCGTTATCATACCATGAAACAACCTGAACTTCATAAAGATCATCAGCGATCTTGTTTACAAGTGTCTGAGTTGCATCAAAGAGTGAACCAAATCTCATTCCAACGATATCAGATGAAACGATTTCTTCTGTGTTGTAACCGAATGACTCAGTTGCAGCAGCCTTCATTGCTTCGTTGATACCTTCCTTAGTAACGTCAGCTTTCTTAACAACAGCTGTAAGGATTGTTGTTGAACCTGTTGGTGTAGGAACACGCTGAGCTGCTCCGATGAGCTTTCCGTTAAGTTCTGGAATAACAAGACCGATAGCCTTAGCAGCACCTGTGCTGTTAGGAACGATGTTTGCAGCACCTGCACGTGATCTTCTAAGGTCGCCCTTTCTCTGTGGTCCATCAAGAATCATCTGGTCACCTGTGTAAGCGTGGATTGTGCACATGATACCTGACTGGATTGGAGCATACTTGTTAAGAGCGTCTGCCATAGGTGCAAGACAGTTTGTTGTACAAGATGCAGCTGAGATGATCTTATCATCCTTTGTAAGTGTTTCGTGGTTTACATTGTAAACGATTGTTGGAAGATCGTTTCCAGCAGGAGCTGAAATAACTACCTTCTTAGCACCAGCGTTGATGTGAGCCTGTGCCTTTTCTTTAGATGTATAGAAACCTGAGCACTCAAGTACAACATCTACTCCAAGGTCTCCCCAAGGACAGTTGTTAGCGTCTGGCTCTTTATAGATCTTAATTGTCTTTCCCTTTACTGTGATTGTACCAGCTTCATCATCAGCTGTTACATCGCTCTCATGTCCGATTTCAACATAACGACCCTGTGATGTGTCATACTTAAGAAGATGAGCAAGCATCTTTGGGCTTGTTAAATCGTTGATTGCTACTACTTCATAACCTTCTGCACCGAACATCTGTCTGAAAGCAAGACGACCGATACGACCAAAACCATTAATTGCTACTTTTACTGCCATTTTAAGTTCCTCCTAAAATGATTAAATATATTTATTTATTGCTGTTACAATTTGACAACTAAAACAAGAAGTACCAAAAATATTGATTGTCAAATTTTTGATTGTCAAAAATTTATCAGCAACTCTATTCTATCTAACTTCAATAGAAAATTCAAGTAAAAGTGTAAAAATTGATATACATAAATCTTCTTTTCACACTTTTTTAATATTATAGTGTACGTTTTTAGACCTTTTTTCAAAAAAATCTTGCTTTTTATATCGCTTTCTTTTAGATTGATATCTATATAAGGAGACTAATAAATATGCAGATTCTAGCCGATTACCATGTACACTCACACCACTCAGGTGACTCAGATGCACCTATGAATGAAGTGGTAGAAAGTGCAATATCAAAAGGACTAAAGTTTTTATGTTTTACCGAACATATGGATATTGATTATCCGGAATATCCACAGGACAATATTACAAAAAACACTTTTTTATTAGATGCTAAAACATATAAAAATGAGTTCCTGAAAATAAAAGATAAGTATAAAGACCAGATAGAACTACACTACGGCGTCGAACTGGGGCTCCAGCCTCACGTTCTGGAAGAGAACAAGGCTTTCCTGTCAGAAAATGATTTTGAATTTGTAATAGGTTCAAATCATATATGTAATAGAAAAGATCCTTATTACCCAGAGTTCTTTATGGACCGCTCAGAACAGGACGCTATGAATGAATTCTTTGAAAGTACTCTCGAAAATATCAGATTATTTAATAACTATGATGTTCTGGGTCACCTTGATTATGCCATCAGATACGCTCCAACAAAGGGCGCTGATTATTCATATGATCAGCACAGGGATATAATTGATGAAATCCTTAAGCAGCTCATATCTGACGGAAAAGGACTTGACGTCAATACCAAGGCCTTATACAGTGGAATGCCACAGCCCAATCCAGATATAAATATGCTAAAGCGCTTCAGGGAACTCGGCGGCGAAATAATCACCTTTGGTTCAGATGCCCATAAAGCTGCCGACATATCTAATAAATTTGACACAGCCGCAGATATAGTAAGAGCCGCCGGCTTCACAAGCTACTGCATTTTCAAGGACAGAAAGCCTGTATTTTATAATTTATAATGAAGTTCCAAAAACTTCCCACACCCCTCCATGCGATGAAACAGTCATCTACTCGCTTTACGCCTCAGAACATTCCGGGCA
>CAMJFD010000024.1 GCA_946404845.1 uncultured Butyrivibrio sp.
TTTGATCTATCCATTTTTTCCCCTCATTTTCTTCAAAAACAGCCTCATAAAAAAGAACAAATATCTATATTTAGAATACCACAAATACAAGATTTAGTATAGTTTTTAGTGTGCATATACTTAAATCTATAGGTCTTAAGCTTTTCCTTTTAGATGATATACAAAGGCTAGTACTTCTGCTACTGCTTTATATAATTCAGGAGGAACAAATTCGCCTATTTCAACATTTGCATACAACATTCGTGCAAGTGGCTTGTTTTCTACAATTTCAACATCATTTTCTTTTGCAATCTCTTTGATCTTCTGTGCCAGATAATCAGAACCCTTTGCAATGACTCTTGGAGCCTCATATTTATCTGCCTCATACAAAATAGCAACTGCATAATGCGTAGGGTTTGTAATAACAACGTCGGCCTTTGGAAGTTCCTGCATCATACGTCTCTGGGCAGCTTCCCTCATTCTCTGTCTCTGCTTGCCCTTAATCTGTGGATCTCCTTCCATGTTCTTGTACTCATCCTTAACTTCCTGTTTGGTCATCATCATATCTTTATGGTGTTTACGTTTCTGATAAATGATATCTATAATGGCAATTATCAGATATACAGCTGATATTCTGATTCCCAGGTTGACTACAGTTGATCCCATAAGCCCAATTGCCTGTGTAAGCGGCATGTCATACAAAATGTATAATGAGAAATCAAGTCCCTTAAAATACGTATAGATAACAGCTATGATAAGAACCAGCTTGAGAAGTGATTTGCCAAGTTCAAACAAGGCTCTTACAGAAAATATTTTTTTGAAACCATTAATAGGATTTAATTTGTCAAATTTGGGTTTTAATGGCTCTGGTGTAACTTTAAATCCAATTTGCAGATAATCACATAAAAGCGAAACAACTATACCAGCTATAAAAAAAGGTCCCGCTGTCAGAACTACCACAATCAGGATATGATTAACAATCATCCTAAATGTCGTATATTGCAGTTGCCCGTCATATAGCTTGATAAGTTCTGGTATATATCCATAAGCATATTGGAAAGTATTTTCGAATACAGTTCCAATAAAATCAGCAAGAAACCTGACCATTATAAAAAGAGCAAATAAAGTTCCAGCCATAGCAAGTTCTCTACTAAGAGCAACCTGTCCTTTTTTTCTGGCATCGTCAAGCTTTTTGCTGGTAGGCTCTTCTGTCTTTTCACCACCAGGACCATCTGCAAAAAGCTGCAGATTATATTCAATTAACAGATGACTGTACTCATACTCATCAAATCCCATCATAAATTAAATACCCCATCAAAAATATGACAACTATTCAGGAATCATCGAGTTCGCAAAGCCAGTAATAAGCTCCTTCATATTGACAAAAATAAAATCAGACGCAGTATACATCATAGTCGCCGTAATAAATAAAATCATAAGGCCAACAAGAACCTTGATCTGCATACCTACAGCAAACATGTTGAGCTGCGGAGAAACTTTGGCGAGAACGCCCAAAATAACATTTATGATAAATGTAACAACGAATACAGGCAGACATATTCTAAATCCAATTACCAGATAACCACCCATAAAATCAAGCATGCTCTCCATGAGACTATCCATTCTAAATACCGCCCCATTTAGAGGAATTAACTGAAATGAATCTGCAAGTGCTCTTAACAGATACCTGTACATGCCGCTTATTATAAGCATTATGAATAATACCTGCTGATAGATCGCACCTGTAATAGTTACATTTTCTCTCGTATTAACATCAAATATAGTAGCCATGGACAGACCTGTCTGCATGTCTACAAGATTACCAGCAAAAGCTGTTATAAGTGAACACAGCTGCGCCCCATATCCCAGCAAAAATCCCGTTACCATTTCTTTGATAATTATCATTGCATATCCAAGGACCGTATTATATTCAAGTGTAGTAACAGGGACATAGCCATACATCAGAATTGTAATAAAAAATCCAAAACCTATTTTGACTCTGCCCGGTACATTATTATTGTTGAAAAAAGGACAGATATAAATAAACGCCAGAATTCTGACGAATATAAGCAAGAATATTTCCAAATCCCCATAAGTAAACGTGTAATCAATCATATTCTGTCCTACCTGGTATATAAACTAAAGTTAGTCCATAACTCTGTCATAAATCCAACAAGCTCATTTGCCATCCAGTTACCCAGAATAATAATACCTATAAAAGTACACATAATCTTAGGAACAAATGTAAGCGTCTGCTCCTGAATAGATGTAACAGTCTGAAAAATAGAAATAATAAGACCTATAATAAGCGAAATCATAAGTATAGGCCCTGAAACTTTTATGACTAGAAATAATCCGGAACTAACAATGGTGGTGACGTCATCTACTGTCATATTGAATCCCCCACTTCTCTATAAGTATTAGTAAAATGTCTTGACCAAACTGCCTATAATAAGACTCCATCCATCTGCAAGTACGAACAATAAGATTTTGAATGGCATAGAAATTGTAGTTGGTGGCAGCATCATCATACCCATACTCATAAGTACCGATGCAACTACCATATCAATAACTATAAATGGAATATATATCAAAAAGCCTATAATAAAGGCCGTTCTGAGCTCACTAATAATAAAGCTTGGAACAAGAACAGCATTTGGAATACTTTCAAGTTCACCGTCCCAGTCAACATCATCTATTTCCATAAACAGCCTTACATCTTTGGTCTGTGTCTGGGAATACATGAATTCTCTGATTGGATCCATTGCTTCTTCAAATGCTTCATCCTGAGTTATTTCATTGTTTTCAAACGGAACTATTGCATTGTTATATACTTCTGTAAATGTAGGTTCCATAATAAAAAAAGTAAGAAAAAGTGCCAGACCTATCAGAACCTGGTTTGGAGGAGCTGTCTGAGTTGCTATAGCAGCTCTTGTAAAATGAAGTACAATCAGAATTCTGGTAAAAGACGTCATCATAATGATGAGCGTAGGTGCTATCGCTATAAGCGTTAGCACAATCAGAATTCTGAGAGCACCATTTAGCGTACCATTACCATTCTCATATGTTACGGTAACAGTATTCGCAATATTGAGCTCTCCAAGCTCATCTGTAGTATCTGAAGAACCTGGGTCTGTTATATTGGTTCTCTCTGTTGTAGACCCGGTCAGATTAGACTCCCTGTCCCTTGTAGGATCAGTCGTTGTTGTATCATCTACATAAGTAGATGCTGAATTTGTAGCATGAACATTAATTTTGCAGTTATAAGAAACAAAAAATAACATGACAAAACAGAGAAAGGTACTTATTACCAATCTCTTTGCAAGTTTTTTTATATTCTCAGGTCCCCTCATATTTTTCATATGCAATTTCCCCACATAGAGAACGGCTCTCTATGTCTTTCCAGCATAACTTTTTTAGCTATTATCAGTTTGATTACTTAGGCTTAAACTCATTCTTCAGGTTATCCATGATTTCTTTAAAGCTAGCTGAGCTTTTTTCATTCTCCACAGGCTTTTCCAGCTCATCTTCGCTAAGTTCTGTAAGAGTGGTAACAGAATCTTTACATACAACAATCGAAACATACTTTTTTCCTACTCTAATTATCTGTACATATTTAGAAGGAGAAATTCTGTATGTTTCAATTACTTCTATGTTGCTACCACTATTACCCACTACCTTCTGGTAATTCGCTATAAAACGAGTTACGAAGAAGGTAAGGGCAAGAACAATAACAAAGATTATAAGCACAGTCACAAACTGTGCAAACGAATTAACGGTCATTAACCAATGACCTTCTTAACTGCCTCAAGTACACGATCTGCCTGGAAAGGCTTAACGATGAAATCGCGCGCACCAGCCTGAATTGATTCGATAACCATGGCCTGCTGACCCATTGCTGAACACATAATTACAACTGCATTAGGATCGCCCTGTTTAATAGCCTTTAAAGCCTGAATTCCGTCCATCTCAGGCATTGTGATATCCATAAGTACAAGATCTGGTTTAAGCTCATTATACTTCTCTACAGCCTTAGCTCCATTTTCGGCTTCTCCAGCAATATTGTATCCATTTTTACTAAGGATATCTTTAATCATCATTCGCATGAAAGCTGCATCATCACATACTAGGACATTCTTTGCCATCTTGTTTACCCTCTCTTTTATTGAATTATTTCAGTTACTCTCACACCAAAACTTTCTTCAATTACAACTACTTCGCCCTTGGCTACAAACTTACCATTAACCAGTACGTCTACCGGTTCACCAGCTACCTTGTCCAGTTCTATAATGGTACCTGGTGCAAAATCCAAAATATCGGATATAGGTTTTGCAGTTCTACCAAGTTCGACAGTAACTTCAAGTGGTACATCTTTTATTATACCAATATTTTCTCCACCTGGCAAAATTGATGTTTCGCCCGCAAAATTCTGGAACTGAGCGGGTTGAATATTCATCATCGACTGCATTGGCATCTGCATTTGCATCATTGGCATACCCTGCATTGGCATTTGCATCGGCATACCCTGCATCTGCATCTGTTGTGCACCCATCTGCCCAGACATATCTGGTTGTTGCATTTGAGGTGCTGCTTCCATAGTTGGAGCTGGTTCTGGTGCTGGCGCTGGTGCAGGAGCTGCATCGCCGCCATCATCATCACTTTTTTCATTTGTTGCAGCTATAACTGTATCCTTAAGACTCTTGGCAAAATCTATAGGATATAGCTGCATCAGTGTTGAATCGATTAGATCACCGATCTGCATCTTAAACGCAATCTTGACAAATGTTCCTGTCAAAAAGTCTGCAATATCACTTGGATCATCATCGATCATATCAAGAACCGTCGCTTGAGGCGGACTGATATCAACCTTACGGCTAATCATTGTAGAAAGTGAAGTTGCCGAAGCACCCATCATCTGGTTCATCGCTTCAGATATAGCTGATAACTGAAGTTCTCCAATTTCACCTTCTGTATTAGTACCGTCACCGCCCATCATAAGGTCGGTGATAACCATAACATCATGTTCTTTTAGAATCAGGATGTTAGTTCCATCAAGACCTACCGTATATTTAATCTGAACAAATACACATGGTCTTTCATAATTATCAATTACTGTATGCCAGTTGGCCAGTTCAACTTCAGGTGTCGTAATATTAACCTTCTGGTTTACAAGCGAATACAGTGTAGTAGCAGAAGAACCCATACTGATATTGGCAACTTCACCTACTGTATCTCTTTCTGAGCTGCTAAGAAGTGACTCATCAATGTCATCACTTCCGCCTCCACCTCCTGCTGGTGGTGAGTCCCCTGCCGGAGCATCTCCTGCTGGAGCCGCATCACCTGCTGGAGTACCAGAAGTATCCATTCCAGCCAGTAGCGCATTAATTTCGTCCTGTGACAGCATTCCATCCATGCTCCTACTCGTCCTCCTCTCTTACGACAGATGTTATTCTGACCGCATATTTGTCTTTCGTAGTTCCAGGTAATGCAGTAAACTTCCTAATATTCCCAACATAAACCTGAAGATCTGTATTAACCCGGTTATCAAGTCTTATAATGTCACCCGCCTGCAGATGTACAAAGTCGCTGACAGATACATTACATTTACCAAGAACTGCTTTGACAGGTACGTCTACTCTGCTGACCAGAGACTCCAGATGATTACCATAGCTTTCATCATTATGTTTCTGCATTGTAGAGAACCAGTACTTGGTATTCAGTTTATCCATTACACTCTCTAATGTGAAATATGGTAAACAGATATTCATCAGACCTTCTGTATCACCAATTTTGATATTAAGAGTGATAATAGCAATCATATCGGTTGGAGAAATAACCTGTGCGAACTGTGGGTTCGTCTCAATCCTCTCCATGATAGGGCTTATATCCAGAACTGTCTGCCATGGCTCAACCATTAATTGCATACAGATGGTTACAAGCTTCTCTATTAGTGGCATCTCTATATCTGTAAACGGCCTTGGCTTATCAATCGTTCCGCCTTCTCCGCCCAGCATTCTGTCGATAAAAGAGAATCCTATATTTGCCTGTAATTCAAGAATTATATTTCCCTGCAAAGGAAGGAAATTGATAATTCCAAGTATTACCGGATTTGACAATGCATTACTAAATTCTGAATACGTAACCGTTTCAGAGTTCGCAACTCCTACCGATACATTTTTTCTCAGATATAGTGGAAGAGTTGTGGATAACAATCTTCCATAATGCTCATATATCATTTCCAGTGTTCGCAGATGCTCTTTAGAGAACTTGGCAGGACGTCTAAAATCATAATCCTTGACCTTTTTCTCATCAGCATTTTGCATCTGATCCACATCAAGCTCACCGGTACTCAGCGCTTGTAGCAGATTATCAATCTCGTTCTGTGATAGTACCTCACTCAATAAGGATCACCTCTCCCGTTTTTACTACTCTAAGATTCACTTTTTTCTGTCCCCAAAGTGTTATAGTTAATAGTTTCAAGTACCAATATCATTTATTACTGAACAAGAATCTGTGAGAAACTTACATCATAGATAAAGCTTGAACCATACATTTCCTGAAGTGCTTCAAGAATCTCTTTCCTGATTGAAGCTTCATCAGCCTTTACCTCTTCAGCCGTATGAGAAGAAATAACTTCCTGAATCTTGGCTTTTAACAGATCCATATTTGCTGTAAGAGCTTCCTCTGTTCCATAAGTAGCATAATCGGCATGAGAGGAATCCATCGACAGAACCAGATCAACCAATGCATAGTGCTGTGTCCCATCTTCGCCCATCTTTAAGGCTATAGTCATCTCATTATCACCACTAATAGAGAAAGTAGCTACATTAGCAATATCAACATTTCCCGAAGCTGAACTTGAGAAATTCTGACTGCCATTAGCTTCAATTTCAAGTGCTGCTGCAATATCTGCTATTAGCTGCGTCGCCTGATTATTGGTGCTCATTACAGTGAACATCATTACACCGGTCATAACCGTATTTACTAACAGTAATGCAAGGATCAGAATTGAAAGCAGATTCTTTTTCATCGTTTTACCTCTAAATATGACGTAAATTCCAAATACGAGTTAACTTTAATACATAGGACTTAGTGGATTATATATTCTGATTTCAACACGTCTGTTGCGGGCTCTGCCCTCAGGTGTTGAATTATCAGCAATTGGATCATACTCACCTCGTCCAGCATGCTTGATATTGGCTGGATCAAGTGATGTATTTTCACAAATGTAATAAAAAACTGATAATGCTCTTGCATCGCTAAGTTCATCATTATTAGCAAATTTTGCAGATGAAATTGGAACATTATCTGTATGTCCTTCGATTTCAATAGTTCCTCCATCATATCTCTCAAGAATAGTTCCTGCCTTGTTGAGAATAGGAAGAACATCTTCCTTTAATGTAGCCTGTCCGGAATCAAATAGAATCGCACCCTGAAGAGTAAGCTGAACATACTGACCTGTGTAATTTAGTTCAAATACATCATCAATCTGCTCTTCTACCATGGCTTCTTCTATCTCTTCCGCCATTTCTGCTGAAGCTTCCATCTGTGCATCTTCAAGAGCTTCTGCAAGTTCTTCTGCAGTTGCATTTTCCAGAGCTTCTTCTGTAGTAGCATCGGATATAGCCGTTGCTTCTCCTGTAGTACCTTCAACAGTCATCGTAGCATCGCCTTCTCCGCCATTACTATCAGATTCCATAGTTCCTGTAGTATTGGTAGATTCATTAGATGTTGATCCCGACTGGGAAACCCCCATCGATGTTACATAATTAGATAATTCTGTCAGCTGGGATACACCATCACCAACCAACGCTCCGTCTCCAAAGGAGGTGTCACCACCCTTAAAAATACCAAATGCCGTACTAAACGAAGCTGCGATTTCTTCAAACTTAGCTGCGTCAACGGATGACATAGCATATAGCAAAACGAAGAAACATAAAAGCAAGTTCATCAGATCAGCAAAAGTACCCTGCCAGGCAGGACAACCTTTCGGTGGCGGTGGTTCTTTCTTTGCCATAATTATTCACCTCCGCCTCCACCACCATCACCGTAAGCAGCTTCATATGCTGCACGGTCTGCTGGTGCCATAAATGCTTTAAGTTTTTCTTCAGTTACACGAGGGTTCTCACCTGCCTGTATAGACAGAAGACCTTCTATCATAAGTGATTTAAATGCATATTCCACACTATTCTGCAATTTAAGTGTTGCAGCAGTAGGTGTAGCAATCCAGTTAGCCAAAAGGGAACCATAAAGTGTTGTAATCAGCGCTGTCGCCATGGAAGGACCAAGGGAAGCAGAATCAGAAAGGTTCTGGAGCATGTTAACCAAACCGATAAGGGTACCAATCATACCCCAGGCAGGACCGAGAGCACCAAGGTTGTCCCAGAATCCTGCAACTGCAAGATGTCTATCATTCATGGCATCTATTTCTGCCTGCATGATACTCTTAACAAGTTCAGGTTCAGTACCATCTACTACCAATAGCAAACCTTTTTTCAGAAGAGGCTCTTCTATACTCTGTGCTGCTTCTTCCAGTGCCAGAAGACCTTCCTTACGTGCTGTATTGGACAGATCTACTATTTGTTTGATCATCTCACCAGTATTATAAGGAGGCAGTTTAAGAGTTCTACTAAAAGCCTTCAAACTATTTATGAAATCCGGAATAGTTACGCAGGCCATTGCACCTACGAACGCACCACCGAATGTAATAATAGCTGATGGAATATCGATGAAGTTAGGGATTGTCTGCAAACCACCAGATGTTGCAACACCCAGCAGCATGATAACAAGACCCATTACCAAGCCGACTAATGACGCTATATCCACGTTTCTACCCCTCTGTAAGAAAAATGTTTATAAAAGCTTATATCACTATTTCGTTTTTATTGTTTTATAATTTACATTACTACGAATTTAATTTTACTAGATTTTGTATTTCCTGTCTACTTTCCATAACAATGAGTTTACGTCCTGTCGTCAACGTTATAATAGTATCTGGTGTCTCTTCGACAGTCTCAATAATATTTTCATTGATTAAAATTTTCTGTGCATCCATCTTAGTCACTTCTATCAAGGCTTTCCGCTCCCTATGCGATTTTTTAATGAAATTATTATTCAAAATACAATTATATTTTAACACTTTATTATATATTTGTCTTTCCTTTTATGCCTTAAAATATCTGGATTTGTAAATTATTTTCATACAATACCGATAATTTTGAAATTAATTTTCGCACTTTCCAATTCGTTTATTTTGTGTTTATTTTTTGATTATACTTACCACAATATCTAGTAATCAATTTTTCGTATTTTTTTAATAAATATTTAAAAAAAGAGAATATGAATAAGGTACCTTCATCTCTAAAAAAGTAACATTAAATTCATACTCTCTTTTCTTATATCTTCAAACCAGGCGAAAACCAATTTAAAAACTTGGTTCAAATTCAAAATACTAAATCAGCTTCTCTTAAGATTTGTAAGTTCTTCAAGTAGAGTATCTGATACAGTAATGATACGGCTGTTAGCCTGGAAACCACGCTGAGTTGTAATCATACTGGTAAATTCACTTGAAAGATCTACATTACTCATTTCCAAAACTCCACTGTTCATATATCCGCCATCTACTGTAATATCCTGAACTGTAACAGCACCTGAGTTAAGTGTTGCTGAATAGAGGTTATCACCTTCTTTGGCAAGACCTGATGCATTTGCAAATTCAGCTGAAGCAATCTGTCCAAGGAGTTTGGTACAACCATTGCTATAACTTGCATTGATCTTACCATCTGTACCAACTGTAATACCTGTCATTTCACCAACTGCACGGCCTGTATTAAGATTGGAAAGATCACCCTTAACAGATGTAATTGTTGATGTGCCATTAGTATTGTAGTTAGTTGTAGATGAGAAATCGATAGCGATATCTGTAAATCCTGCCATAAAGAGCTGATTATTCCCATCGACTGCCATCTGATCAAAATCCATTGTTATCTTACCTGTAGGGCTTGTAATAGCACCCGTTGCTGGATTATAGGTAAGTGTAACATTGTTGAGCTGGTATTTAAGAGTACCATCTTCCAGAATAACATAGGTAGCATTTTTGTTAAGAGTTGATGTATCAAGCCCATATACGTTCTGGAAGAAATTAGCTGTTGTTGTTGCATTTGTAAGATCTGTGATATATCCAGATCTTGCAATGTCATTATATGTTGTACTTGCATATGAAATAGTGTCTGTATCATAAGATGATACACTACTATTTGCAAGACTATACTTAGTAGATGTATTAGTTGTAGCTGTAACATTATATGTAATAGACAGAAGGCCTGTGCTATCAATTGAGAATGTTCCATCTGTACCAATTGTGCCATCTGTATAGTCAGATGCAGTTATTCCATATACATCACTTAACATATCTGCATAATCTGATACACTATAGCTTGTTCCATATGCAGGTACTGTATAAGTTGTTGTAGCTGTAGAATCTGTGAATGTTACAGAACTGTCACCTCCAACTGTAAGTGTATAATCTGAAGAATATGAGATATTGCTTGCTGTTGTACTAGTAGTAGCTGTTGTAGATGTTGTAATAGTAAGAGTACCATCAGAACTGATTGTATATGCTGCTGTCTGATCAAGATCACCTTTTGTAAGTTCATATATCTCACTTAAGAATGTCTCATCAAGATCACTAACCGTTCCACTTCGTGCAATATTTGTATAAGTAGTTTCACTTACAAATGTAATTGTTGTATCAGTTGTAGTAGCTGTATTAACTGTAAAACCATCAGGATTTACAGTTGCCTGCCCATTACCTGTCTCACTATCTGTAAAGCTTACATACTGAAGTTTCTCTGCACCAATTGAATTTCCATCTGAATCAAGAATATCTTCGAGTGTAAAAGAATATGTATGTTCAAGAGTATCATCATCTCTTACTGAAAACTTTGCAGTATATAAATATCCAAGATTATCATAAAACTCAAGAGTTACTGTCTTACCGGCGTCTGATATGACATTAGAATCATTAGCATCGATATTACCACTTACTGTAGCCTGAGTTGTTCCTTCTGGTGGATATGTTGTATTATCAGCGCTCATAATCTGAAGAGGTCCGATACCACCATTTGTATTAACAGTTGTCTCACCTGTTGTATCATCTGTTACTGCTGTCCATCCATATACATAGTATCCTGTTGATCTCATTGCAAGATTGCCTGCGCCATCAACATAGAATGAACCATCTCTTGTATACATTGTATTAACACCATCATTTACAATAAAGAAGGCTTCACCTGTTATACATAAATCGAATGGATTACTTGTTGTCTCTGTTGCGCCCTGTGTGGTAATAGCTGTCTGAATAGCGCCAGATTTAGAACCAAGACCGATCTGCTTGGCATTTACACCACCCTTAGTTTCAGTCGCCTGAGTGGCACTTTGCTGATTCTGATACATAAGATCAGAAAATGTGATTGACATTGATTTAAATGCTGTTGTATTAACATTGGCAATATTATTACCAATAACGTCCATCTTGACCTGGTGAGTCTTAAGACCTGCAACACCAGCAAATAATGATCTCATCATAAGGCATGTCCTCCAAATTACTAAAAGTTCAGGCATGTGTTTGTTCATTATCCTATGAACACACGCCCGTCGCTTCCTTGCGAGGACGGATATTAAATTAACCTTTTTGGGCGATTCCTTCTGTCAGTCGGGAATCACTGACCTCCTAACTTTTCATTTGCAAAAGTTTCGGTCCGGTCAGGCAATTACTGCTCCGTCTATATTTGTAAATACGTTACTGCTTTTTTCGGTAGAATCTAGTGCTGTTACCACTGTATTATTTGGTACATTCACTATAAATGCGAGCTGATCTACCATTATTAGAGAATCGTTTATTCCCTTCTCGCTAGCCTGTTTCATTCCGTTACTAAGTCTTTCCTTTTGCTCTGCAGTAAGTTCAATATTTCTATCGCTAAGTCTGTTTGCTGCATGTTTGGAAAATTTGACTTCTTCTGTCTGGTTCTGTAGCCTATCAAGTATCGCTCCGAAAGAATTATTGCCTATCGGTATATTATTTACTTTAGAGCTTTTATCTGAACCATTTAAATACCGCTCCTGAACCTGGCCAATAGAGAGGAACTGATTATCATTATTAACTATCATTTCTAGTCTCTCCTTCTAACTATCATTCAGGATCATTTATGAATTATTATCCTTCTACCGTTTCTGTTTCTGTCTCATTTTCTGTATTACTATTAGCCTTTGCATACTCTTCTACAAGTTGATCCATTCTGGTCTTGTACTGTGTAAGCTTTGTTATATAACTTGATGACATCATATTTTTGGCTTCGTCTGTCATGGAGTCATATAATGTCCATGCTGCTGTTACTGTTTCATAATCAGAAACTGTAAGTACTGCGTAATTAGGGAATTTATCTATCATATCTGCAAGGCTTGTAGCATTTTCATCCGCTTCTACATAATCCTGATCTGCTACAGCATAGAGGTCATCAATGTTATATTCCTTGCCATCAATATTAAGAAGCGCTTTATTTCCAGAATATGTTACATAATCAACCTTCCCCTGTATATAAGAAGTCTCTCCACTTGAATTTGTGGTTTCCATAATTACTACTTTTCCTACAAGGTCTGATGCTCTTGATAATGACATTGCATTTGCCATATTGGAGAGCTGTTCAACCTGTGTGAATTGTGCGTACTGTGAAATATACTCTGTGTTAGATGTTGGCTCTAGTGGATCCTGATATTTCATCTGTGCTGACAGAATTTTCATAAATGCGTCCTGGTCATAGCCATTGGAGGTACTCTCAGTAGATTTAGTGGAATAATTTTCCTGAACTTTTCCATTTTCTATTACTGCACTAACACTCATATAAACCTCCTTTAAGCACTGTAATCAACCGTTCCACCGTTAATCTCCATCATCTCTGCATTAAGCTTTTCTGAATCATCAAGCTCTTCTGCATCTTCTGTAGTTAACTCTCTTAAATTGATTCTTCTAAGTGACTTAGTTGCTTTTTGATTTTCCTCGTTAGCAAAGTTCTGATTATCATTACCCTGCTCCAGATTCTGTTCAAAAGCATGTGATTGTACAGTTACTTCAATTGCATTTACCTTAACTCCCTGCTCATCAAATTTCTGCTGAAGAGTTGCTAACTGGCTTTCAATTGCCGCTTTAACTGTCGCATCCGCTGTTGTAAATCTGGCAATTATATTTCCATCTTTAGCTGTCTCTATCATGACATTTAAGCTTCCAAGACTCTGAGGATGTAACTGCATTTCCATTGATGTCATATCAGGTTTAACAGATATCTTCATATATTCTGTTATCTGATTTATTATATCCTCTGCACTTGTATGTGCTACCTGAACCGCTTCTGTGAATTCCTCTGTCATTGCTTCAATATTCTGTATATTGAAAGCGATATTACCAAGGAAATCATTCCAGGTCATTGCATTTTGGTTTCCACCATTCATCATGTTAAATCCCTGACCTGCATTTGATGACTGTTGTCCCATTGACTGTGTTTCTACTACAGTGATTTCAGGTGCTGCAATTTCTGGCGTCTTTTGCATTTCGTAGTTACTTGTTTCTACCTGAAGGTTAAAATTGAATTTCTGATTCTTACCAATAAGATCAAGTTGTATTGCATTGAATTCATTTGTACCTTCTGCTGTTTCTTTTCCTGCCTCAGGATTTGCCATCATCTGTGCATCTCCCATGGCTCCCTTCATATCTTCATTGTTAACATCCGTATTAACAGCCGATTCCATTTGTTCTTCAGATAATCCAAGCTGATTCATTATGTTATGCTGCATCGTTGTAATTGTATCTGTAAGACTCTTAAGTGAACTATATAGATCAGAATTAGTAACAATTGCTGATATTCCTTCATCTCCAGCAACCTGTGCTACCAGCATTGCCATATTATCAGGATTAAGTATTGATACATAATTAAGTCCAAGTACCGACATTGCTTTTTCAATGTCATCAATATCAACGCCAAGTTCATCAGCAATAACTGTTAATAGTTCCTTGCCTGTGTCTTCCAGAACTGCTTTAATATCTTCAGTAATAGTTTCTGTAGTATTTTCTGTTGTGCTTTCTGCTGTCACTTCTTCTGCATTTTGAGATACCTTGGTATCTTCATTTATCTGCATGTCTTCATTTAATTCCGTATTCTTGTCTGTGTTAGAATCCGTATTAGTAATCTTCGTGTCATTACTTGTATTATTATTTCTAGCCTGCAAAGCCTTTGCTGCTTTTGTATTAGCTGATGCCTGACTTATCTTGTTATAATCGTTTGCTTCGCTATTTGATGACACTCCCACATCCTTGAGGGCTTCTGTAACGCTTTTATTAACACTAACATTTTGTACTATACTGAGATTAGTAACCGATGCCTGTGCCAGATAATTGCCAAAATCAGCATTTTGTACGCTGCCTGAATTTACCATGTTAGCCTTATTAATCCTGGCAATTTTATCTGCTAGATTATTCAGCTTGTTCTGAATACTCTGGACACCATTTACTGTCGCCATCCATTGTCCTCCTTTCTTCTGAAAATATGGATACACATAATACTCCTATGTTTTATCCATAAAATTTATCGGCCATATCAGCTAATTTCTTAACTGATATGACCGATAATTTTGGTCTCATTATAATTTTTTTTATAAATATATAATATTTATTCTCCTGCAGCTGTCGTACTACTGTCAGATGTTCCTGATGTAGAATCAAAAACATTTATAACTGTACCAGGATCCATATATTTGGTAACTTCAGATGCATTAGTCTCATCCATGGCAGCCAGTATATCACCTCTTGTTTCTGCAGACATACCTTCAAGAATTCTCGCAACAAGATCAATATCAGATTCTACTAATACATCAAAAATAGCAGCTGCCTTTTTGGCCTTCATAGAAGAATATGTCTTAATATAGTCTTCCAGCTCTTCATCATCAACATCTTCCTGAACTATTGCTGCATATATAGAAGCTGCAATTTCCGGCTCTATCATTTCATAATAGGAAGCAAAGACACTTGCATCAGGAGAACTATCACCATATACAATACTTGCATAAAAACTCGCTTTTTGCTCCTGAAGTTCAGCTTGTTCCTCCTCGAATGGTTCAAGCCTTTCAACTTCTGCCTCTAGTCTTTCTATGGTAGCTGCATATGTACTGTTTTCTTCCATTTCTTCTTTTAACTCATTTTCCAGTCTTCGTATATACGCATTGGCCTGTTCAAGACTGTCCATACCACTTGACTCTTCAAGTGCGCTATCACTGCTAACATCCGTTTCTATACTTGTATTCATGACAGAATCAGGAAGTATCAGATTCAGATACGGAACATCTCTTATAATAGGAGCCAGGACGTTAGAACCAAAACCACCAATATCAAGTTTTATTAATATAGCCATAATTACCAGCCAGATAAGAACTATCAGCAAGGTTATGATAAGAGTAGCTGCACCACCGGTATCATCTCCGTTTAACTCTGCAGTTCTCTCTTCAATATCCTTCTGCCTCTGTTTCTGTTCCTTTTTTTGAGCCTTCAGATCAGCCTTCAGTTGTTTCTTATCAGCTTTTAACTGAACTCTGGCTTCTTTGTCCTCTTCCGCTCTTTTCTGCTTTAGGCTTTTGTTTTCGGTATTATCAGGCATTACAAACCTCCGCTAAGTTATCTTTCATTCTGCTTCTGACCATAGATAAAACTACTTCGCTGATCATTTTCCAAATATTCTGCTTTTCTCTCCTCAGCAAGATACTCTTCCAAAGCCCTCTCTCGCAGCTTCTCATGCATTTTTCTCTCCTGCATGGCCACGTTTAATTTCCTTCTCTCAACTTCAACTCTTTTGGCATATTCCTGAACTACCATCTGCTGCTCAGCTATTATTCTGTCCATCTGGGCAACAGATATCTGGTTATCTGTAATATCGCGCACATTCAGATGCTCACTTTTTCTTAGGTCCAGACCTTCCTGCATATACTGTGCGCGTCTTCCAATAAGCTCATTTGCCTTATCTATCTGATCATTTAATTCTTTTTGTGCTTTACCAAAATCTACCTTAGCCTGATCTTCTGTTTTAATCTTAAGGTTCAGTAAATTTTGCATTTTATATACAAATTTGGCCATATACTTGCCCTACTTAATTAAAAATACTTTCAAGCTGCGCTATTGTCTCTTCAAACGTAGGTTTTTCATCCGTCGCCTGCATCAAAAAGGCGTTTACCTTATCAATCTTAGTGATTGCATAGTCTATGTTCTTATTGGCTCCAGATTTATAAGCACCTATATTTATAAGATCTTCAGCATCATTATAGGTTGCCAGTACATTTTTAAATTTACCGGCGAGCTTTTTATGCTCTGGGCTTGCAATAGCAGCCATACATCTTGAAATACTCTGCATTACATCAATTGCAGGATAATGATTCTTTTGGGCGAGCTTTCTATCCAGAACAATATGACCATCCAGTATACCTCTGGCTGTATCTGTAATAGGTTCTGTCATATCATCACCATCAACAAGTACTGTATATAGTCCAGTAATAGAACCTTTTCTTGACTTACCAGCTCTCTCAAGGAGCTTTGGCATCTCAGCATACACGCTAGGAGGATATCCTCTTGATACAGGTGGTTCACCACTCGCAAGTCCTATTTCTCTTTGTGCCATAGAAAAACGTGTAAGAGAATCCATCATTAACAGTACATCCTTACCCTTATCTCTAAAATACTCAGCTATAGAAGTTGCCGTTTTGGCGGCCTTAACTCTTTCAAGAGCAGGCTTATCCGATGTTGCACATACTATAACCGTTCTCTCCATTCCCTCAGGCCCAAGATCCTTGTCTATGAACTCACGAACTTCTCTTCCTCGCTCTCCAATAAGAGCTATAACATTAATGTCAGCCTTTGTATTTCTCGCAAACATACCAAGAAGTGTTGACTTACCTACACCAGATCCTGCAAAAATACCTATACGCTGGCCTTTGCCTACTGTCAAAAGTCCATCTACTGCTCTTACTCCAAGTGGCAGTACTTCTGATATAGGATCTCTTGTCATTGGATCAGGTGGCTGATTCTCAATTGAATAAGCTATACCATCCTCAAGAGCAACGCCCTTTCCATAGCTTGTACCATCTATTCTGCCAAGACCATCCAGAGTATGTCCAAGGAGCCCTTCACCAACATTTACTCTAAGAGCCGCATCCGTGTTTTCTACTATACTGCCTGCACCTATTCCACTTGTATTTTCATAAGGCATCAGCTGTACATAGCCCTGCTTAAATCCAACTACTTCTGCCATAGTCGGTCTTCCCGCAAATTTAGAAAGAGTCTCACCTTCCTTTTTCTTAGGATATATCATGCATATATCTCCAAGCTTTGCATCAGGTCCAGCGGACTCTATAGTAAGACCAATGACATTAATTACCTTACCCCGCATACGATAGTAAGGCACATTAAGCATCTTTTTATATTTAGTTAAATCAATATTGTCAGTTGATAATGCCATCCATTCCCCTCTATACAAGGTAACAATCATCTCTTCTTACGATCAAATGATAATAACTTAAGCTTTCTGCTGATTTCTTCAAGTTCAACACCTACGCTGCAGTCAAAAACACCGCCGTCAGTTTCAACCATGCATTCATTTTGCTTCAGCATAGAATCTTCAACTATTTCCATAGTAGCATTAGGCGATGTAACAGACTCCTGCAGTCTGTCCTTTTCATCTATGAACATATCATAGTCATCAGGTGATACATGCACCAGGAAATCCTTACCCGGCTCTACACGACTAAGAGTATTCCTCAACAGATGCAATATAATATTTTTATCATCCTTAAATTCTATACCAAAAACATGCTCATATATCTGAGTCAGAACATCTACCATTTCCGGTTCAAGCGCATCTACCAGCTGCTGATATTCACTGTCAAGACCAGCTCTTTGCTCTTCGATTTCAGTCTTTAGCATTTCTGCTTCCTGAACGCCTTGTGCATACCCATCATTGTAGCCCTGCTGGTGACCTTCTTCCATAGCAGAAGCCTTAATCTGCTCAACCTGTTCCTGAGCATCAGCCAGTATAGCTTCAGCCTGCTGCCTTGCCTGTTCCAGCTGCTCATCAATCTGACGCTGTATTTCTTCTGCATCATATTCAGGATCATCAAGCTCGTTTTGCTTTTGCTGCCCTGCCATAAGTTCTTCTGGCATCTGACCGGTTGCACCATAAATAGCCTGGTCAGACATCAGCTGATCCAGTTGCTCTGCATTAAGACCTTCAGCAAATTCCTCGAATTCACCTCCTGCAACAGCCTGTGCCATCTCTTCTCTTCGCCTCTCAAGTTCTTTTTCCTGAAAGGCTTCTATCCTCTGATTTGCAAGCTCATTATTATCAATAACTCTGGTATCGTCTCTGTCAACTACGAACCATCCTGCTTTTACTAAATTAGACAACTAGCTCATCACCTCCGCCTCTGGAGATAACAATTTCACCAGAATCTTCAAGTTTTCTGATAACGTTAACAATCTTCTGCTGTGCTTCTTCTACGTCCTTCATACGAACAGGACCCATGAAATCCATATCTTCCTTGATCATAACAGCAAGACGCTTAGACAGGTTGTTGAAGATTGCATTCTGTACCTGTTCAGTAGCACCCTTACATGCAAGTGCAAGGTCACTATTATCAACATCACGCAGCACACGCTGAATAGCACGGTCGTCCAGAAGCAGAACGTCCTCGAATACGAACATCTTCTTTCTGATCTCATCAGCAAGCTCTGGCTCTTCGATTTCCAGAGTCTCCATGATATGTTTCTCTGTAGCTCTGTCAACTGTGTTGAGGATTTCAACAACAGCATCTACACCACCAATGATAGTGTAATCCTGATTTACAAGGGATGATAACTTTGATTCCAATACCTTTTCCACATCCTTTATTGTATCTGGACTTGTTCTGTCCATTCTGGCAACTCTCTTGGCTACATCTGCCTGTCTCTCTGGAGGCAGGGCACCCAAAACCATTGCACTTTGCTGTGCCGACATATATGACAGGATAAGTGCAATAGTCTGCGGATGCTCATCCTGAATAAACGTAAGTAACTGTGAAGGATCTGTCTTTCTGATAAATTCGAAAGGCTTTACCTGTAGTGATGCTGTCAGCTTGCTGATAACATCCATGGCCTTATCTTCACCAAGGGCTTTTTCAAGAAGTTCCTTGGCATAGTTAATACCGCCTTCAGCAATATACTGCTGAGCAAGACAGATTCCATAGAACTCATTGATAACTGCCTCTTTTACCTGAGTAGTAACACTTCTGGTATTGGCAATTTCAAGAGTCAATTCTTCAATTTCATCATCTTTTAAATGTTTAAATAGTGTGGATGACTTCTCTGGTCCAAGCGCAATTAGTAATATAGCCGCTTTCTGTGTACCTGTAAGATCTGCAGTAAGTGCTGCCATCTCTGGTGTATTCACTCCCGGAAGCGTTGTGCTACTACCTCCCTGAGCTTCTCCTCCACCGCCAGTATCTAGTTCTTCATCATCATCTTCTAATTCGTCAACACTTGGCATATTCTCTCACTCCCTAGTATTATGCATAATCGTCGTTCAACCAGTTACGAAGCAGATTTGCTGCTGCTTCTGGATTTTCTTCAATGAATTGTTCAATAAGTCTCTTAGTCTCTGATCCTTCATCCATCTCAATGTTTTCAAGAGCTTCTTCTGGTGGCTGAGATTCAAGTAGCTGCTCAACTGACAGCTCTTCTGGTTCTTCCTCTTCCTCCTGCTTCTTGACATACATACTGCGGAATATTACAAATGCAAGCAGTAACAGGATTATCAGAATCAGAACTATCTGCAGGATCTCTGTAAGTGTAATATTAGATCCATCAGAATCAAAAAATACATATTCATCGTAACATGCAATAGTAATATTGGTATTTTCAAATCCTGTAGCATTAGCTACTATACTTGTAAGCTGTGTGCTAGTATCTTCATCAAGCGTCTGTGCTATAGGAACTGTATTCTGAGCTTTGAATTCATCATATGTCAGTCCATCATGTTCATCAGCTTTATAGTCGTCTTCCATAATGACGTTATAATTTATAGCTGATACAGAAATAGATGAATTCTCATAGTCCACTTCGCCAGGCTGTGATGTTCTCTTCGTAATTTTTTCATTAGGTAGATAATCATATGACTCTTCTGAAACAGTAGATGATGAAGATTCGTTATCTTCTGTAACATATGTTGTCAAATCATCTTCGTTAGTATCTGTACCAGGAACTCCATCTGTTCCATTTACATTTTCTGAGTTATATACATCCGAATGACTATATACACCCTGTGACTGTCCATCAGCAGGTGTATAAGTATGTTCTGTAGTTTCTTCAGTTGCAAAATCCATTATCAGATTGCTTGCAACTTCTACGCTGTCATATAGGCTTGTACCAAGAAGCACTCTCTTAACTTCATTTTTGATAACTGCCTCAGCCTTAGTCTTAAGACTCAGCTGATTACTTGCAAGCCCAAAAGCTGTTGTCTCATCATCTCCAGAAAAGAGCATATTACCTGTTGTATCCATAATAGTAATATTCTCTGTATCTGTATTACCAAGTGCTGTAGCAACTGCCTTGGCAAGATATGCAGCATTATCAGTTGTAAAAGCTTCTGGATCATTTAATTCAAGCAATATACTTGCAGATGAAGGCTGGCTTCCTGCTATAAGAGTACCATCATCATCTGGGATATTGAGGTCAACATGAGCTGTTTCTATAGCATCGAATTTAGATATAAAATCCTTTGCCAGCTTAGTCTCCAGATACAAAGTATATTTCTTTTGCTTATCTGATTCTGTTGTAGAAAAGCTACCATCAACAACATTGTCTATACTATATGTAGCTGTAGGAATTCCATTAGAACCAAGCAGCAGATTGGCTTGTGATTCCTGGCTCTTTAAAACCTTAATCTCAAGTCCGTCATCTGATACCTGATATGTAATACCCTCTCCCTCAAGTAGCTCTACTACTTCTGAAGCCTCTTTTGTAGACTCGGCATTCATTATTACTACATACTGAGGTCTGGTAAGAACTGTAACCATAACAACGATAGTAACAACTACCGCTGCAGCTACAGATATGATTATTGTTTTTTGTCTTGTTGTGAACTTATTCCACCATTCCTGAATCTTTGCCCACAACTCTTTAAGTCTCTCCTGCATATCTCCCTCATTTCTCCGTAAAATAGTGCCTTACGGAGGCAAAACTTTTGTCACTTCGTTCCAAAAGTTTTGCAAATAGGCCAATTGAAATCGACTTCGTCGAAGGGCCTATTTGCCACTTGAATCACTCTCTTACACCATACGTATTACGTATGGTTAACCGCAGCTAGTGCGGATTTCTGATTGTAGTCAAATCTGCATCTGCATTATCGTATTATATGCATCAAGAACTTTATCTCTAACTGCTACTGTGTACTGAAGAGCTGTAGAAGCCTTTGACAAAGCTATTGTAAGATCATGTGTGTTCTCAGTTTCTCCAAGAGCCCACTTGATTTCTTCGTTTTCCGCATCTGACAGGTATGCATTTGTAGTATTTACATTTGCTTTTGCTCTGTCAAAAATAACTGAAAACGTACTATCATTTCCAATAATATCTTCATCAATTGAATTTACTTTTCTCTTATACTGCTTTTCAGCATCTTTGATAATATCTGATGTAACATTTCTAAAATTAGTAATTCCTATATCTGCCATATGTCCCCCTCGTATAAACAATCAACAAATATAATAATTATTATCTACTATAATTAAACTTGCCCGCCAGCCTCTAATCCTCTGGTAGCAATGTTTTTGCTAGCTGTAAATGCTGTTGCATTTGCTTCATATGAACGGCTCGCATCAATCAGGTTAGTCATTTCAGTTATAGTATTTACATTAGGATATGTTACATAGCCGTATTCATCTGCGTCTGGATGTGATGGATCATAAACTACGTTATAGTCTGTCCATCTGTCGTTCTGTACTGTTGAAACCTTTACACCAGTGCCTGAATATCTGTCTAGTTTGTCATTTAGAATTTTGTGGAATGTGCTTGCTGAATTCTTCTCGGCAAAAGTTACAACTTTTCGTGTGTATACACCGCCTTGTTCTGTTCTTGTGGTGTTAGCATTAGCAATATTTTCAGAAATGATATCCATTCTGAATCGCTGAGCTGTCATACCTGAAGAATTAATGTTAAAAGAATCAAATATATTACCCATTTATGTACCTCCGACATAAGAAAACAAAACCATCAAAACCTTACTTCATAACACTGTTAAGGTTTGAAAACTCAGAAGTGACGCAGTTCATAAGACCCTGATACTTAAGCTGATTAGCTGCAAGCGTGACATTTTCTGTATCAATATCGACATTATTTGCATCAATTCTATATGAGTAATTACTATAATCCTTTACTATTCTTGGTTTTAAATTAGCAGTCTGGACATTTGCGACCTTGGAATCCATAGATGTATATTTAGAATTACCAAGAGCCCTTTCTAGCTCGTCTTCAAATGCGATATCTTCCCTCTTATAGCCAGGAGTATCGACATTCGCAATATTATTAGCTATAACCTCATTACGAATCCATGAAGCATCTGCTGCCTTGTCCATAACGTTGATATAATCAAACGCATTACTATTAAACATAACCCACCTCCAAGAAAACAGACCATCTTAATAATATATTAAGATTTTTAGCCGCAAAATACAAGGCTTTTGTACAAAAAAGTGCACTTTATATTGTGTTTTTTTGTAAATATGCCCACAACATTATGTACCTTTTTATGTAGAAAAAAGGGATTTACCATTTCTAATTACGATAAATCCCTTTACTACTCTAATAAATTATTTAATCTGTGAATCCTTGAGCTTTTCTATCTCATCGAATACCACATCATTAAGGACCTTGATATACGTTCCTTTCATACCAGAGGACCTTGATTCAATTACACCGGCACTTTCGAACTTGCGGAGTGCATTTACTATTACACTTCTCGTAATGCCTACCCTGTCGGCTATCTTACTGGCTACCAGAACTCCTTCCATTCCACCAAGCTCATCAAATATATGGATGATCGCCTGCATCTCCGAGAAGGAAAGAGTTCCTATTGCTGAT
>CAMJFD010000025.1 GCA_946404845.1 uncultured Butyrivibrio sp.
CCCTCGCTTTTTCACTTCTTTCCCAATAATCAGAAAATGAGTGAGTCTCATTTTTATAACTTTTTGTCATTTAGATACAAAAGTTATAAAAATAGGATATTTGAATAATTATTATACCTCTAACCCATACGTTCCAATTTTATACAAACTCCTGCATCTTCCTTACAGGGTGTGGCATCTTGTCAGGTATCTGCTGAGTGATGCAGTGGATGTTGCCCCCGCCCATAAGGATCTTGCCAGCTGGTATCTGGACTACCTTTCTGGTCTTGCAGATGTCCTGCAAAAGCCTTGCAGCTCTGTCATCTGACTCAGTATTATCACCGCCAAATGCAGGAATCAAAACTTCATTATTAGTAAAATAGAAATTCACATAGCTTGCAGCAAGCCTCTCGCCAGCTTCTCTATTATCTTCACCCTCTTCAAAGGCATATAAACTGACGTCATCTTCACTTATAAGTATTGGATGATCTGGTATAGGGAGCTTGTGAATCACAAGCTTTCTACCCTTGGCATCTGTTACGCTGCTAAGATATTCATAATCCTTACGAGACATCTCATACTGAGGATCATCCTCGTTGTCAGTCCATGCAAGAACCACCTCTGTTGGACCAACAAATGCGCAGACATTATCAACATGCTCATTGGTCTCGTCATTATAGATTCCATATGGAAGCCATAGAACCTTAGTAACACCCAGATATTTGCAAAGTTTATCCTCTATCTCTTCTCTAGACATCTCTGGATTACGGCCCTTACTTAAAAGACACGTTTCTGTTACAATTGCAGTTCCTTCGCCATCAGTATGTATGCTGCCGCCCTCTAATACAAATGGCTCTGCATCATAAGCCTTAAAGTTTTCACTTTCACAGAACTTAAGAGCAACACTATTATCAAGATCCCAGCTGGAATACAGACCATCATAATCTCCGCCCCAAGCATTGAATCTCCAGTTAACTGCTCTTATATCTCCCATGTTGTTACTGACAAATGTAGGACCCACATCCCTTGCCCATGCATCATCACTTGGAATTTCCAGTATATGTACATGGTTTAGATGTGATACAGCACTTTGAACATCCGCCATATGTTCTTTATCAGCGAGAATATATAATTCCTCGCTCTTTGTAATCTCTTCAAATATTCTAATAAAAGCCTTTTGGGATGGCTCCGGGTCAATTCCCCAGGAGCCTTCTCTAAAAGGCCATATCATAAGAGTCCCATGATGGAGCCAGTATTCAGCCGGCATAAAAAAGCCATCATCAACTGGAACTCTGTCTTTTATAATTTCATAATCTTCTCTTGTCACTTTATTACAAGCCATATATAACACTCCAAATAATATAGAGAACGAATTGCAAAATTCTCTATGTCATCCAAATAATCTTAATTATGTTATTCCTATAAAACCATTTGTAATATAGATCACATCTTATGAAAGTCTGGCTTTAAAATCCTGATAACCAAACTCTCTTACAACTTCCACATCTCCGTCCAGCCTTCTGTAGCATATGTCTGGCAGCTTCATGCCATTAAATGTGTTATTCTTGACCATACTGTAGATAGCCATATCACCGAACATTAGTCTGTCACCTATTTCAAGAGGACTATCAAAACTATACTCACCTATAACATCACCTGCAAGGCATGTCCTGCTGGCAAGTCTGTATGTATATGCTTTTTCCTTAGGCTCACCTGAATAAAAAAGTGGTGGCCTATATGGCATTTCAAGTACATCTGGCATATGACATGCGGCAGAAGTGTCAAGAATAGCGACAGGCATGTCACTTGCCTGAACTATGTCCATAACCTTAGTCACAAGTCTTCCCGCATCAAGCGCAATTGCTTCACCAGGTTCAAGATATACTTCAACATTGTATTTAAACTTAATCTCTTTAACAAGGGCAATAAGACCATTCACATCATAATCATCTCTTGTGATATGATGTCCTCCGCCTAAATTGATCCAGGTAATTCTCTCATCTTCCAGAAGATCACCGAACCATTTTTCAAATTCTCTAAAAGTTCTGAGAAGTGGCTCAAAATTCTGTTCGCAGAGTGTATGAAAATGCAGGCCATCTACGCCATCTGGCAATTTTCCCTGCAAAATATCATATCTGATTCCAAGTCTTGATGTTGATGCACAAGGATCATAGATTTCATGACCATCCTGAGTACTATATTCAGGATTGATTCTGATTCCAACATGAACTCCTTTTTCTACTTTTGCTCTCTCCCATCTCTTTCTGTGATGCTCTAACTGTGTAAGAGAATTAAATACTATATGATCGCAAATCCTGCAGATTTCATCAAATTCATCTTCATCGAATGCCGGTTCAAAGACATGATTTTCTCCGTTCATATATTCATGTGCAAGCCTTGCCTCATATAATCCGGAAGCCGTTGCACCAGACAGATACTGCGATATAAGCGGATAAACTCTGTACATACTAAACGCCTTCTGTGCCAGTAATATCTTGGCTCCGCTCTCATCCTGAACTCTCTTAAGAATTCTAAGATTATTTATGAGCTTATCCTCATCTACTACGTAAAAAGGCGTTTTCAAACTACTTTCCTTCATTGCTCTCCCCCGAGTTAATTATTTCAAGTCAAAATCATAGCAAACAGTTCTCTTACTAATGTAATTATAAAAGGGAACCTGTTTGCTATCAAATTCTCTTATATAGGGTATCAGCATGTAATATCCTTTTTGACCTGATACATATTCAATATATAAAAATACAAAATCTATTATACATCAAAATATGTTTCAAAAACCGTTAGTCCGAAATTTAAGTAATATAAATCAAATTTATAATTACAATTAGTCTATTAGTGTTGGATTCTCATCTACAACCCAAGGAAGTCCATATTCATTTAACATTTCCATATATGGATCTGGATCAAATTCATCTGTAGTAAATACGCCTGGTTTCTTCCACTGACCAGAAATAACAAGAGCTGTACCAATCATAGCTGGAACACCTGTTGTATAACTGATAGCCTGACTTCCAAGCTCCTTGTAGCATTCCTGATGGTCACAGACATTATAGATATAAACTGTCTTCTCTTTGCCATCCTTAACGCCTCTGAAGATACATCCAATATTAGTCTTACCAACTGTTCTAGGTCCAAGGCTTGCTGGATCTGGAAGAAGTGCCTTCAGGAACTGAATTGGAACGATTTCCTTACCCTCGAACATTATTGGGCTTGTTGAGAGCATTCCTACATCTTCAAGGCATCTCATATGATCAAGATAGCTCTGACCAAATGTCATAAAGAATCTGATTCTCTTAACACCAGGAATATTCTTGGCAAGAGCTTCTATTTCCTCATGATGAAGAAGGTACATATCCTTTTCACCAACTTCTGGGAAATTGTACACTCTCTTTATCTCCATAGGCTTAGTCTCTACCCAGTGGCCATCTTCCCAGTAACTACCGTTTGCAGATACTTCTCTTAAGTTGATCTCAGGATTGAAGTTAGTAGCAAATGCATAACCATGATCTCCACCATTACAATCCATGATATCAATATAATGAATCTCATCAAAATAGTGCTTGAGAGCATATGCAGTAAATACGCTTGTTACACCTGGATCAAAACCTGTACCAAGAAGTGCTGTAAGACCTGCATCCTTGAACTTCTGATCATATTCATACTGATAGCTGTAGTCAAAATAAGCTGTAAAGCCCTTTTCCTTACATCTCTTCTCATAGGCTGCGCGCCATACTGGTTCATCCGTATCTTCTGGCTCATAGTTGGCTGTATCGATATAATCAACCTTACATGCAAGACAAGCATCCATAATAGTAAGATCCTGGTATGGAAGTGCCAGATTCAGCACTGCTTCAGGCTTATAATCATTTATAAGAGCGATCAGCTCATTAACATCATCTGCATTTACCTTTGCAGTTGTAACCTTTACCTTTGATCCGCTCTTTTCAATTTTTTCTTTTAATTCGTCGCACTTAGATACTGTACGGCTTGCAATGCACAGCTCGTCAAACACCTTTTCATTCTGACAACATTTCTGAATAGCTACTCCGGCAACACCGCCGCATCCTATAACTAATAATCTACTCATAATCTCTTCTCCATTTCTAAAACGTTAAACTTAAATAAGTTCTTCCTCTTCAAGAAGGTCTTCAACATACTTTGGTAGCATGAAAGCCCCCTTATGAAGGTTAGCTGTATAATACCAGGTCTTGATATTGCGCTCTTTCCATCTCTGTTCATCGAAATCCTTGAGAGGATGATATTTCTTGGATGCAAATCCAAAAAGCCAGTAGCCTGCTGCACATGTAGGTATATGTGCCTGGTAAACCCTGTTAATCGGGAAAGACCTGAAAGCCTTTCGATGCATTGATCTGCAGCTTTCTTCATCTTCATCATAGAATGGACTTCCATGCTGATATACCATGATTCCATCATCATGAAGAGCCTTATAACAGTTACCATAGAACTCTTTAGTAAAGAGCCCAGCCTCATGTCCAAGAGGATCTGTTGCATCATTTATAATAAGATCATATTTATCCTCACATTTTCTGAGGAATCTAAGACCATCCTGATCATATACATGAACTCTTTCATCCTCGAGTCCAATAGCATTATCAGGGAAAAATTCCTTACATACATCGATAAACATCTTATCTGGTTCAACAACATCAATGGTCTTGATTTCTTCGTAATGAGACAGTTCTCTGGCTACTCCGCCGTCTCCTCCACCGATTACAAGAACTCTTTTTACATCAGGATGCACCGACATTGGTACATGAACAATCATCTCGTCATATGTGAACTCGTCCTTTTCAGAGAAAATAATTGTTCCATCTGATGTCAGAAACTTACCAAATTCAGGCGAATCAAATACGTCAATTCGCTGGAACTCTGACACCCCGCTATACAATTGTTTATTGATACGAATACATATTTTGACATTATTCGTATGCATTTCACCAAACCAATAATCCATATCAGGCATAGCTAAACCTCCCAGATCATACTAAAACAACAAGCTCAGAAATATCCTCACTCTCAGGTCCCTGCATTGAACAGCCCTTTTCCTTGGCTGTTTCAATATAATCAAGGATATCTCTTGTAATAACTTCACCAGGCGCCAGAATAGGTATTCCTGGTGGATAACACATAACAGACTCGGCACAGATTCTGCCAACTGTCTGATCTATAGGAAGACTCTCCTTCTCTGCGTAGAACGCCTCCTGTGGAGTTGCCTTAACTATAGGAGTTATATATTCTGCGCTAAAAAAGCTGTACTCAGGCTTAGAATACAGTCTTCTGATATCAGCAAGTGCACCCGCAAGTCTCTCAATATCCTGAATTCTGTCACCTATAGAGATATAAGCCATAACATTAGACAGATCACCAAATTCCATCTGAATATCATACTCATCTCTTAGAAGGTCATATACTTCAATACCTGTAAGACCTATGCTTCTGGTATTAACAACCAGCTTGGTCTCATCAAAATCATATATACTCTTACCATTTATCAGCTCATGCCCGTAAGCATAATAGCCGCCAATTTCATTAATTTCTTCTCTTGCATACTTTGCCATAGTAGTAACCTTGGCAAAACTGTCCCTACCTCTAAGTGCAAGATTCCTACGGCTAAGGTCAAGACTTGCTATTAGCAGATAAGACGCACTTGTAGTCTGTGTCAGATTGACTATTCTGCTGACATATCCCACATTCATCTCTGGTCCTACCAGCAGAATTGAACTCTGTGTCAGACTTCCGCCGGATTTATGCATACTAATAGCGGCCATATCCGCTCCTGCATGCATACCTGCAAGTGGCAGATTTGGTCCGAAATACAAATGTGTGCCATGGGCCTCATCAACAAGTGCCAGCATGCCATTTTCATGAGCCAGATCTACTATAGCCTTTAAATTTGAACAGATGCCGTAATAAGATGGGTTGTTGACCAGAATAGCCTTTGCATCAGGATTCTGCTTAACAGCTTCTCTAACATCCTCTATTTCCATTCCCAGAGGGATACCCAGCTTGGTATCTACCTTAGGATCTATATATACCGGGACTGCACCACATAAAATAAGCGCATTAATTGCACTCTTATGAACATTTCGAGGCATAATGATCTTATCACCTCTGCCGCAGGCAGATAATACCATAGCCTGAACTGCGCTGGTTGTTCCATTTACCATCAGAAAAGCATGTGCAGCTCCAAAAGCATCTGCTGTCAGCTCTTCCGCCTCCTTGATAACTGAAACTGGATGACATAGATTGTCTAATGGTTTCATTGAATTAACATCGATTCCAACGCATCTATCCCCTAAAAAATCAATAAGCTCAGGATTACCACGTCCTCTTTTATGACCTGGTACGTCAAAAGGAACTACCCTCTGACGTCTGAAGCGCTCCAATGCTGAATAGACAGGAGCCTTTTTCTGTCTTTCTAAATCCAATTTTCCTACCCTCCACTAGTAAAATAAAGAGTCGCTTGCGACTCTTCGCGCCCGAGCGGTATTGCAAAGTAGTTTACTTCATTTCCGCGAGGTGCGCATCCTGCACGGATTTTTTTTATTGAATAGGAAAGCAATTTCCTATTCAATAAAAAAAATCCCTTAAAAAAAGAGGCGGCGTGTCCCCTCAAGACACACTGCCTCTTATAATTTCGCAGGTAAGTAAATATTAACATTAATGCAGTTAAAGTCAAGAAATTTATGCAGTTTCAAGCTCACTACATTTAACTGGTTTTTCCGGTATTTTGCACTTGATATCGCAGTTATTAAAATACGACTTAAGGAAAGTCGACATTACCTGTCCTGTGATATTTTTTTCATACGCAAACTGTACTGACAAAATACCCTTTAGCTGCATGTTCTTAATAAGTCTGTCAATCATATTAGAGGCAATACCTATTCTTCTGCAGTCTTCAGTTACATATATGCTCTGTACATAGCACTTGCCATCTCGTATCTGATATACAAGCGCTCCTCTAGGAATATCTACAAATTCTGCGCCTATAGCCTTGTATTCACCCAACTGCAGACCAGAAATATATTCAGTAGGAATAAATTCTGCATAATCCCCGATTTCGTTAATAGTAAGTGTAGAACTCGTCATAATAATCACCCGGCCTTTCACATACCTTACAGGCATATCTCAAACATAACGATACGTCTGTAATCTCTTTCTGCCAAAAATATCAATAACTATATGTTAATTATATTGGGTGTAACACGGTCCATACTACCAAACATAGTATAAACTTTATAAATTAATTATAAACCTGCCGTACTTGCTCATAGAATATTATTCTTCTGAACTACTATCTGTTGCTGCATCTTCAGTAGCCTCGTCAGACTCTGATTCATCAGAAGATTCAGTTGCACTGTCAGATGATTCTACTGATGCAGAATCTGCTGAATCTGACTCTACACTAGCATCTGAGCTTGAATCCGAACTTACATCAGTACTTGCTTCGGAAGCTACTTCTGTACTAGCATCTGAGCTTGCTGAATCAGATGCATCTGCCTCTTCTTCCTCTTCTGCTACAAGATCTTCATTAGTCTTAGAAAAAGCTGTGTAGATTGAAGATGATACTGTATAAACAGTTGTCTCATCATCAAACTGCATATAATAAAGTGAATTAGTCTCATTGAAATCACCAAACTTAAGTGTATGGCTGCCATCTGTAGTTACAAGTGTGATTGTAACTACAGGCTCATCAAGACCATATATTGACATATCAGTCACATCACTTATAGCCTGGTCAGATGTTACTTCCAGTACGTTTGACAGCATTGTTGATACAGCATCCTGATCAACATTCTGAGTATCATCATCTGTAAATGTCCATGTTCCATCAACCTTTGTTATATTGAGTTCACCGTTTTCATTAGAGCTTACTACCTGGGTAATATCATCTTCTGCAACAGTCAGGATAGTATACTCAGCTTCTGCTTCCTGAGCTTCTATTACACTATTATAGTGACGAAGTCCGAAATATCCTCCAACACATATTAATAGAATTACAAGAACAACTATCAGCTGTGTTTTCTGTTTTTTCATATTATGCTCCTTATCTGCACTTTTTTATCTCTTAGATCTTGAAAGCCATACAACGATACCCCAGACAATAATAGCTACTACAAGAGCCAGCATTACAAGGAGTACTGTATATACATTTGTGATAGATACTGTAAGATATTCACTTACTGACTTAGTAGGGATAGTTACAAAATCTGTCTCAAATGAGCTAAGTGCATTGATTGTATTGCTAAAGAGCTTAAGGTTATTGCCATTTACCATCTCAGAAGCACTATCTGTAAAGATATTACCTGATGAATAAATAACTGCTGTAGACTCTGTTTCACCAGTTGTCTTAACAGCCTTAAGACCAATATTGAATGCACCTGTTTCATCTCCATCATCAAGATTGATGCCTGCTTCAAGGTTAGTCTCAATAAATGATGATTCAGAAGATGTAAGGATAGTTGTAATAGTAACATCATCTGATTCTGTATAATCAAGAGCCTGAGCAAGAGGTACGAATAAAAGTCCTGATGCGCTTGATGATATACCATCTACAATGTCATCTGATCCAAGTACTGGGAACAGATAATATGGATACATGTTGCTGTAATAATAGTTAGTATTAGTCTCTACGATAATACCATCCTTAATAGTAACTCCATACTCTTCAAGAATAGACTTAAAGTTAGTCATATCCTCTGTTGTATATGAAGAAATGATAAGTACATCTCCGCCATTTTCGATATAATCCTTGACCATAGCTGCTTCATCAGCTGTGTAGTCAATAAGTGGTGAGTTGATGATGAGGAGGCTGCAATCAGAAGGAACTGATCCTTCTGTCAGAAGTGTAAGATCACTTACATTCATGTTGCTCTTAGTCAGAACCTTCTCAAAATCTGACTCAAGGCTCATCTCATCATGTCCTGTTATAACATAAGCATTCTGAAGCTCATCTGTTCCAAGAGTTACATACTGAAGAGCACTTGTAATCTCAGATTCGATATTATAACCAGTTACTGTTGATGAATATGTTGTGTAATCAATTTCTGTTTCGAACATATCACTATAAGAGATTGCATAGCTTCTCTCGTTAGTATTATCAACTACGATAACACTACTATATGAAAGTGAATCATCAGTATATGTCTTGGCAAACTGAGGATTGATTACAGGATCTATGTATGAAAGTGTAATGTTGTCATTAAGTGCAGCATATTTCTTTAATATCTTTTCAACACCTGTATCCTTGGTCTGTCCAGAATCATCATCTTCCTGTGCAAGGAAATAAATAGTAATATCATCGCTGATACCAGCTACAACTTCCTTAGTATCATCTGTAAGTGTGTACAGGTTGTTGGATGTAACATCAATGCTCTTATAGTCTTCTGGAATCTGTGCAGCTGCAAGGTTTGCAAATACTACAACGCAGATTGTAACTATAACTGTAACACTACTATATGCTGTGATTGAGAAATTACTCTTAGATACTGAATATCTTCTCTTCTGAATTGACTGTGTTGTCAGGAACAGGAACAGTGCAATTATTGTTATGAAGTAAACAAAGCTTGTTACATCTACGCTTCCGAGCATCAGATTAGTCAGCTTGGTACTGATATCAACAGTATTGCTCATAAGTGTGCTCAGCCATGAAATGCTAAGTCCTTCGTAGATATTAGAAGAAATGTTACATACAAATATAAGGATTGCGCTTACTACAAAGCTGACAATTATATTCTCTGTAAGTGATGAAAAGAACATACAAAAAGCTATAAGTGCAAGTCCGTAAACATAAAATCCAAGAATTGAAGTATAGTTCCACAGAAGTGGTACTGAACCAAATCTTGTCATTACTATAGGGAATACACAGATGATAACTGTTGGAATTGCAAGTACTGCAGCAAGTGCAAGGAACTTACCCATAACAATCTGTCCAACAGAAACAGGTGCTGTCAGTATCATCTGGTCTGTCTTATTCTTACGCTCTTCTGTAAATGAACGCATTGTCAGAATAGGAATGAGGATCATAAGTCCCCAGAAAGCTGTATTATAAACAGCTCCGTTTACATTGTTACTGGCATTTAATAAATTATACAGAACAAAAAATATTGTGAATAACGCAAGTGTAGCTGCTACTACAAGAGGTCCAATAAATGTATGGAAATAAGATTTAAATTCACGCTTAAATATTGCTAACATTTATTTGTCCTCCTTTTCATTTTCTTCTGTTTCTGAATTTTTTAAAATATCAACTTCTGCGTTTTCTTCAGAATCAGTCTTTACTTCTGCCTCTTTGACATCTTCAGTCTCATTAGCATCAGTTTCATTTGTTTTATCTTCTGTTAAATCAGAGTCTTTTGACTCAGAATCTTTTTTTACTGTCTCATCAGCAATTTCTGCAGCCTTTATCTTTATATCTTTCATGGCTGTCTTTGTCTTCTTGTCCTTCTTAGCCTTTTTAGCCTTATCAGAAGCTGGTGTTACTGTTGTAACTTCAAGGAAGACATCTTCAAGAGTCTTAGTCTCTTTAGTCATAGACAGAACAGGAAGACCCAGATTAGCAAATGCCTTGGAAATCATTACACGAACATCTTCATCTCCATTTACATCTACTTCTGCTACTACTGCGCCGTCTGAATCTTTTTCATCAAGGATTGTAATGGACTTAACGTTATCGATACCAGAAAGAGCTCCGCGAACCTGTCCCTCTGTTCCCAGAACAGACAGCTTAATCTTGGCACCAGTACTGAACTTAGCTTCAAGCTCTGCTGGTGTACCTCTCTCTACCATCTTGCCATGAGATATAATCATAACCTCATCACAAGTCTCATTAACTTCTGACAAAATATGTGAACTTAAGATAACAATGTGGTCATCTCTAAGTGATCTGATAAGTTCTCTTATCTCAATTATCTGCATAGGATCAAGACCAACTGTAGGCTCATCCAAAATGATTACTTCAGGAAATCCAATAAGAGCCTGAGCAAGGCCAGCTCTTTGCTTATAACCTTTTGACAGGTTCTTAATAAGTCTTCCTCTGTAATCACCCAGCTTTGTCATAGTCAGAACCTTGGCAATCTGGTCTCTTCTTTCTTTTTTAGGAATTTTCTTAAGTTCTGCCGCAAACTCAAGATATTCTCCGATTGTCATATCGTTATAAACCGGTGGAATTTCTGGAAGATAGCCGATGTGCTTTTTGGCACTCTCAGCCTCTTTTAGAATATCGAAGCCTTCAATAGAAACACTTCCACTAGTTGCTGCTATATAACCAGTCATGATATTCATTGTTGTGGATTTACCTGCACCGTTAGGTCCAAGGAAACCATAGATCTTACCCTTTTCCAGGGTAAAAGAAAGGTGATCAACAGCTTTATGATCACCATACGTTTTGACGATGTCATTAACGACGATCATGATAAACCTCCATTTAAACTATTTTCTAGCATTCTCATAAACAAGAATACAAAAACATTCCTCACCCTTATAGAATTTTACTATTATAGTCATTTTTAAATGTGAAAGCTTTTACAAGAAAATGTGAAAAAACGGTGAATTTCTTGGATTTTATAAAATAATTATCATGAGGTGCTTATCATATCATTTTTTGAAATGCTTATTTTACAATGTGAAAACCATATATCTCAATTTAAAACCATAAAAATAAATGCAAGCTATAAATTATATTCTGATTACAATATATTATAAAATGAAATCTATTTATTATCATGATATCGCACATTTTAAAAATATGTGTTATACTCATTCTTGTCTTTTACAATAAAATATTTAAATGCTTGAAAGGAGAAATATTGTATGAAGAAGAAATTTAGTTTGAGCATGTTATTAACAGCGGTAGCTATGGTGCTCATAATTGCCAGCGGAGTAAAGCTCCAGGCTAAGGCAACAGATTATTACTATAATGAGGATTATAACAACGGCGATGCCGGTCAGGCTGTTAAATATGCCATCACAAGTTACGATGACAAGACATGCCAGGCAATTGGCTGCAAATCAAGTGCAACATCAATTACTATTGTTGCATACCCTGTAATCAATGGTGAAACATATACTTGCACAAGCATAGCCAAGAATGCTTTCAAGGGTAACAAGAAGCTCAAAACAGTTAAGATTTCAGCCTCAGCTTCTAAGATAACAACTATTCCAGAAGGATGTTTCCAGAACTGCACAAATCTTACAACTGTATATCTTGATAACACAAAGCTTAAGAGTATTGGTAAGAAGGCTTTCTACAACTGCAAAAAACTCACTACTTTAAGTATTAAGTCTACAAAGATTACAAAGTCTAATATAAAAACTAATGCATTTAAAAATGTATCTAACTTAAAGGTTTATGGTAATACAAAGGCTTATGCCAAAAAGCTTGCTAAGTGGATTGCAGCTCGTGGTGGTTCAGTTGCAACCTATGCTAAGATCAGTTCATAATTATATTTTTTCAAAATCCAAAATTTATTCAAAAAAGCATTTTCATATAACATTATTAAAGAGGTCATCTACAACAGATGGCCTCTTTTTTGATGCACAAGACCGGCAAGCGAATGGATGCTTGCATACAACTTCATTTGCCGGTCGTAAGAACATGGAGCACTAAGTGCGGATTTCTGATTGTAGTCACAATAATTTAAAACGGCTGCAGGATATATGAAGTGTAGCCTGGAATATCCAGTCCTCCTCCAAAATCTATTTCCTCACCAGTTATAAGGTCTCTCGCTCTTCCAGCCCTTGCATTAAAATCGGCATGGTAAGGATTCTCCTCAGAATTTATAACCACAAGAACTCTGTCATCCTCGCATTCTCTTTCCAATATGCACTGTTTATTAGTCAGAAGGAGCTGCTTAATGTCTCCATAGCTAAGTGCTTTGCTCTTTTTAAGAGCAGCACACAAACTTGCAATATGATCTGTAAGATCGTTCCATACTGGCTCATCAAAACATGGCCTTAGTGCAGGATCACCCTGCGATTTATCTGCCTTTTCTCCCCATTCACTTCCATAGTAGATAGTAGGAATACCAGGCATTCCAAACATAAGCGTATATATCAGCTTTAGATGATTCTCATTCTGTAGAATGCTGGCAATACGGCTTACATCATGATTATCTACAAATGACAATAGATGCTCGCCTTTATATAAGGTCCACTGCTCTGGTCCAAACTGTCTTAAAAGTGAATGGACAATTTCAAACATATTGTAACTGTTAAAGCTTGAGAATAAGCCTTTATAACACTCATAATTAGTTGCACTCTGACATAGTCCCTCACCCATTACTTTCCTGTAATCTCCACCTATCATCTCACCTACAAGGTAGAAATCTTCTTTCCAGGAATCACAGGCACTTCTGAGTCTCCTGATAAAATTCTGATCAAGGCAATATGCAACGTCTAATCTAAGACCATCAATATCAAATTCATCAATCCAATATTTCACACTTTCAAGCAGATAATTAACTACTGCTTCATTTTGAAGGTTCAGCTTAACCAGGTCGTAATTACCTTCCCAGCCTTCATACCACAGGCCATCATTATAGCCGTCATTTCCGTCAAAATTAATATGAAACCAGTCCTTATATTCTGAATCCCAACGTTTTTCTAGTACATCTGTAAATCCAAAAAATCCTCTTCCAGCATGATTAAAAACACCATCAAGAATAATTTTGATACCCTTCTTATGAAGAGCCTTACAAACCTTTTTGAAATCATCATTAGTTCCAAGTCTGACATCAATCTTCCTGTAATCCCTTGTATTATAGCCATGTGTATCTGACTCAAATATTGGATTAAAGAGAACTGCACCAACTCCGAGTTTTTTTAGATGATCAGTCCAGTCAATTACCTTTAGGATTCTGTGCTCAAGTTTCCCGTCATTTTCAAACGGCGCACCGCAAAATCCCAATGGATATATCTGATAGATAGAATTTTCATAATACCACATAACATTCCCCTTTCTAGAATAATACAACTAGTTTCCATTTCTCATTATATATGATATTCGTTTTTATATAAAGTCTATAACGTTTTATAGACCGAGAGTCAAAATAAAACTACCTGCCACCCTTGTCTTCCACTAATGTAGATGCAGGTGACAGGTAGTTATTTTATATAAACCTTAAATCCCTATTCGCTTTTTATATGCATATGTTTTTATATACGCATTTTTTATATGCATATCTTTTATGTAAAAGATTATGCATTTTCTGCTACTGTAATTCCTTCTGTATCAGAGTCTCCGCCAAAGCTACTCCAATCAAAATTCTTGATTTTTTCAAGGAGTTCTTCTGCACTTGCTGCTGTAATTTCAGCTGTTCTAGGCTGTGGCTCTTCCTTTACAGGAGGTCTGTCTCTTAGAGCTTCAAGTCTCTCATCCTGTTCTTCTCTATCCTTAGCCTTTTTTTCCGCCTTCTTAGCCGCTTCGGCCTGAGCTTCCTTTTCAGCCTCTACCTGCTTTTTGTAATTCTCGTTAGACTCTTTAATCTTGGCAAAAAATGTAGCTACACCGTCAGCATCTATCTTAACTCCAAGGCTCTCTACTTCCTGTCCGTTCTCTTCAAGCTCCTTGGAAATAGATGCAAGCTGCTGTGTACTATCATCTATAATACCCATGTACTTTTCCTTAACTGTATCATCTTCTGCCATGGCTTCCAATGTATCAGGATCTATAAGTACTGAGAATTCTCTTGTTCCCGCAGACATGATTCCGGATGCATCTTCATCACTTACATTGTCTGCTACAAAGAAATCAATATTTCCATATTTTTCCTTAAGTTCTTCCAATACAGCTTTGGCCTTATCAGATAACTCTATGCCATTTTGTATGCCTGTTTCTCTGTTAATTCCATACTGTTCATACGGATCAGCTGCATTCTGCTGTATTTGCACCTTCTTATCAAGTGCACGTCTCTTCTCAAGTTCAGCCTTATCAATAGTAGACTCAAAGGTGTCCTTAATATCATAAGCACCTTTTACATCTGCTTTGCCTGATTTTCCAGACTTATTATTAATACCACCTACGCCAAACTGGGATTTTTGCGAAACCGCATTCTGATATAGATTATATCCATTAATAATATTCATAAATATTCCTCCTTGAATACGCTCTAAATGAACTCCATTTCATTATCAAAAATGATCTATCTACGCAATATATGCATAGGAATATCTTCTCTGTTCCTTATATCGGATATTTAATATATAAACTTAACCCTTTGCTATAAATTTCATTTCCGCGAGTGCGCATCCTGCATGGAAAAAAGGTCTTGAAATATATATTCCAAGACCTTAATCATAATCTTACTATTATTTAATTATCAGTTCTAGTAATTATTCAATTTCAAAAATTATTCAATTTCAAGAACTTTATAATCCTTGTCTTCTACAGCTTTCTTAAGAGCAGCATCATCTGCGTCTCCGCAAAGTGTAACTACTGCATTACCTTCTGTGTGACTTGCCTTAGCTTCTGCAACAAATGGAAGTGCTTCAAGAGCCTTTTTTACAGATGCTTCACAGTGCTCACACATCATACCTTCGATTTTAATTGTCTTTGAATTTGCCATTGCTATATTCTCCTTATCTTTTTTATTATAATCAGGCAATAAATTACCATTATTATCAGTTACAACTCTATTCTTAATTAACTTATCTCTTGTTGAATCATACATCTTAAAAAGGTTCAGCCTAAGCGCGTTACTGACAACGCAGAAACTTGAAAGGCTCATGGCAGCTGCTCCAAACATTGGATTTAGACTCCATCCAAATAGATGTACATATACTCCTGCTGCAAGAGGAATTCCAATTATATTATAGAAAAATGCCCAGAACAGATTCTCATGTATATTCCTAAGTGTTGCTCTGCTAAGTCTGATAGCTGCTGGCACATCAGATAGTCTTGATTTCATGAGTACAACGTCAGCTGCATCTATAGCAACATCCGTTCCAGCCCCTATGGCTATACCCATATCTGCTCTTGTAAGTGCAGGAGCATCATTTATACCATCACCAACCATTGCAACCTTGCCCTTTTCCTTAAGAGCCTTAATAACATCTTCCTTGCCACTTGGAAGGACTCCTGCTATTACTTCATTAACACCAGCTTGGCGGCCAATTGCCTTAGCTGTCTTCTCATTATCTCCTGTCAGCATTACTACATGAATACCCATGTTTTTAAGTTCTGAAATTGCCTTTGCACTGTCATCCTTGATGACATCGGCAACTGCTATTATTCCCAAGAGCTTATTATCTGCTGCAAAGAGAAGTGGTGTCTTACCTGAATCTGTCAGTTTATTAATAACAGACTTAGCATCCATACTATCTTTTTTGTCGCCGGATTTATTTAAACTAATTCCATCAAAGCCGCCTATTATATCTGATATGTAATTGTAATTTCCTCCAATTACTTTTTGGCCATTGATATCTGCTGCAAGTCCGTTTCCAGGAAGTGCGGTAAAACCATCAGCTTCCATATTAGCAATTGCTGTATCAGCATTATTAATATAATCTTCTGAAGCCCCATAATTTATAATAGCTCTTGCAAGTGGATGTTCACTCTTCTGTTCAAGGCTGTACGCATATCCCAGGAGTTTGCCATAATCTGTATCATCTGCCACATAGATGTCAGTTACCTTAGGTTCTCCGCTTGTAATAGTACCTGTTTTATCAAGTGCTACTATCTGCATCTTGCCAGTCTCTTCCAGAGAAACAGCAGTCTTGAACATAATTCCGTTTTTGGCACCCATACCGTTACCTACCATAATAGCAACCGGAGTTGCAAGTCCAAGGGCACAAGGACAGCTAATTACGAGCACTGATATTGCTCTTGCAAGTGCATATCCAAAAGTTTGACCTACCAGAATCCATACTATAAATGTGATAATAGCTATAGCAATTACTGCTGGTACAAATACAGCAGATACCTTATCAGCAACCTTGGCAATTGGCGCCTTCGTTGCAGCTGCATCACTTACCATTTCTATTATCTGTGATAGCGTTGTATCTTCGCCTACTCTTGTAGCTCTGCATTCAAGATAACCAGACTGATTTATAGTCGCTGCGCTTACATTATCACCTTCAGCCTTATCAACGGGAATACTCTCACCTGTAAGTGCTGATTCATTTACAGCGCTATTACCTTTTACAATGACGCCATCAACCGGAATACTGTCTCCTGGACGAACCACAAATATGTCTCCTATCTGAACATTCTCAATAGGAACAGTTACTTCCTGACCATTCTGCATGAGAACTGCTGTCTTAGGTGACAGATTCATAAGTCCCTTAAGTGCATTAGTTGTCTTACCCTTTGATCTTGCTTCCAGCATCTTACCAACAGTTATAAGTGTCAGGATCATGGCCGCTGACTCAAAATAGAATTCATTCATGTAAGACATAGAACCCATCATATCGCCCATGGCCTGTGCATCTGTCATCATAAACAGTGCAAATGTGCTATAGATAAATGCTGCACTTGATCCAAGCGCCACAAGTGTATCCATGTTAGGAGCTCTGTGGAAAAGGCTCTTATAGCCACTTATATAAAATTTCTGATTGATGACCATAACAATTGCTGACAAAATCATCTGAAGTATTCCAATCGCAACTGGATTATTGTCAAAAAACTTAGGGATAGGAAATCCAAACATCATATGTCCCATAGAAAAATACATAAGTACTATGAGAAATCCAAGTGATGTAATCAGTCTCTTCTTAAGTACAGGGGTCTCTTTATCCTTAAGTGCATCCTCTTTGGCTTTAAGGCTTCCTGATCTGTCTGTGCTAGTCTTATTCATTGGGCTTGCGCCATAGCCGGCTTCTTCTACTGCTCTTATAATATCAGCCTCACTGGCATTTCCTTCAATACCCATTGAATTAGTCAGAAGGCTAACGGAGCAGGATGTAACACCATCTACCTTGGATACTGCCTTCTCAACTCTTGCCTGACATGCAGCACAGCTCATGCCAGTTACTGCAAATTGTTCCATAACTAACCTCTTGTCTTTCTATTGTAATTTCAAATAGTAGTATGAATTGCATTAGGTTTATAAATAGCATTAGTTTTATAAATAATTACTTTGTTATAATATCTACTACTTTGAAATCAAGGTTTTCTATAACATTTTTTAACAGCTCTTCATCAACCTTTTTATCAAACTTGACTACCGCCTGATTCTTCTTAAGATCAACCTGTGCAGAAGCACCATCGAGCTTATTTATTGCTCTCTTTACTTTATTGACACAATTCTCGCAGTGCATTCCTTCTATCTTGATAATCTTCTCTTCAATAACTGGACCTTCAAGCTGTTTATCTTCTTCTGGAATTATATTGCTGCTGCCACCGCCGCAGCATCCACCTTCTCCCTTAAAATGTCCAATTGAACTCTTAACTGCAATAGCTACTACTACAATTATCAGAATTACTAATACGACTGTTGTTCCCATTTGCTTATTCTCCTTCTTGTATATATCTTAAAGTCTTGTTGCATCTTGCTAACATGATTATGGATTTTAATCTACATTTTGTAATACCAATCATAAAACCACACACTTGCTATGGTTAATCATCTATAATACTTATGATATAAGAAAATCGTTCAAACCCATTTATCATTTCATAAGTTTCTGCAATAATTCAACAAGTTCATCTACTGCTGCTTCATTGCCATCCTGTATATCAGTTGTCACGCATGTCTTAATATGCCTTGCCAATAGAACTTTAGAAAAGCTGTTAAGTGCACATCTTGTAGCTGCTACCTGAGTCAGAACATCTGGACAATAGGCATCATTTTCTATCATCTTCTTGATACCACGAATCTGCCCTTCTATTCTGCTAAGTCTATTTATCAGATCCTTCTGTTCCTTGCTATCACGTTTCTTATGTTTCTCAGACATAGCATGATTCATAACTTCCTGTTCTGCATCCATTATGATATCTTCGCCCTCTGTTCCATCTGCAATGCACATAGAATCTTCCATTGTGTCCATAGGCTCTTCTGAGCAATGTGAACATTTCTTTGTTTTAGTATTCGCCATAATCTCTCACCTCAATATACCCTATGGGGGTATCTATCTTTCACAAATATAATATACCCCCACAGGGTATATTGCAAGACTTATTTTCTAAAATACCTTCTTTCTTATTAGCACTGAAGTGAAAAGTTAATTTATGATATAGTTTTAGAATTCTTGATATGTATTAAACATAATGATAAGATGATACAGCCGTGTACCTCCAGCAGAAAGGAGGTGGTAGTTATAACTTATATAATTTCATTTATTATTTCTATATTGGCAAGTATAGTCGCCTACTATATTTGCAAATGGTTAGACAGAAATAATTAACACGGTACTAGCCAAGATGCTCAATATAACGAGCAATCCCCTTGATGTCGCCACATCAAGGGGATTTTGTTATAACCTACATAATTTCATTTTTATGCATCTCTGCAATTTCATAATACAACTATATGTTTATATTTTCAATACATTTTTTATCAATCTGGACAGTATCATCTGATCATTGTCTAGTCTACTTTATATCTGGCAACGTTTTTATGGTCTGGTAATACGAATATTTATCTTGTTATGCTTATGTATAGAATAAATTTGCCTTTTTGTAATATACTACCATCAATATTAAAAAAAATCATTCCGATTTAAAATTAACTTCTACAGATTCAAATTTCTTACCCTCTAAAATTTGCCAAGATTCCCTATTCATCATATAATTTATATGTAACAACAAATAAGAGTTATTTTATGATTGAGAGGAATCTAATGAGAAGTTTATTATCGAAAAGAAAAGTATTATTTAATATTTTAACGATATTTATTTTTATATTTATAACGAATATATTTATGGTAGATTTTAAAGCAGGCAATTTAGTTGTAGAAACAGATAAATACGGAAAATATTTTACAGGAACATTAAAAACTTATTATTATGATTCTACTACATATGATGAAAATCTTATTAGTGATGATGATGTTCTTACAACCGCTCAGGCTCGACGATATAGCAACTGTGAAAATTTAGCATATTATTATATAAACTCAAATTATTTAAGTAAAAATTCAATTCTCAAAGCAGCTAAAAGCTCATTTATATCTGAACTTGATACATCTGGTAAAACTCAAACAGAAATCTGTAAATTAGTTCATGACAAGTTAATATCAAGCGTTACTTATGAACTATCTGATAATTCACAGTCTATGGTATTCTCAGCATATGGAGCATTGGTAGATCATAAAGCAGTATGTGAAGGTATTGCTGCAGCATATGATATTATCATGGACTATTACGGAATTGAAAGTTTAATAATTACCGGTGAAGCCGTTGGAACAGATAATCCTTCAAATCTAGTTAACCACGCATGGAACATGGTGAAACTTGACGGTGAATGGTACGAAATTGACTGTACTTGGGATCTAGGTTCTAGTGATTTTACAAGAGGCACTCTTTCATATGACTATTTCTTAAAAACAACCAGTTATATGACTTCAAAAAATCATAAGAGAACATATCTTGGTACATATCTTCCAACTGCAAATGGAACTAAATATGCTTATACAGGTGAGAGTTATAATAAGAATAGTATAGAAAATACATATGGATATCCTGGAATACTTGAAGATGGACTTACAGATGATGAACTGGCAAGTTATTATTATTACCCATATGGTTCTACTTATACTTATAATGGTGTTACCTACAAAATAGGAAAAAAAGCAACTTGTGAAGTTATTAAAGTAGAAAATAGAAAAGAGATAGAAATACTTAATGGAATATATGCAATAAAAACTACATCTATTAAATCAGATGCTTTTAAAGGTTGTACTAAACTAAAATCTCTTACGATCGGAGCTAAATATTTAAATAAAATTCCATCGAAGATGCTGGTTAAATGCAAAAAATTGAAAGAATTTACGCTTTTTACCGGTAAAGCAACTTCTTACAGTTTAAAGAAAGTACCTAAAAATCTTTTTAATTCTAAGGTAAAAGATAAAGTTAAAATATGGATTGGTTGCGATAAGAGTACTAAAAAGACTGTCTATAAGAAGCTTAGAAAATTGTTTATTAAAGCTGGATATAGCAAAAAGAAAATAGCATGGTTGCAGACCAGAACAGAATAATGTGAATAAAGTTAGAAGTAAAAGCCCCAAAGTTTAAATGACTCTGGAGCTTTTGCTTTTTATGAATTATTAAATTTCAGGCAATTCAGCTTTTGCAAGTTCTTGCATATTACTATTCCATATTTCACTACCATACTCTGCAATAAGAGCTGGAAATCTTTTTTGATTAATATCAAGCAGATATTCACCAATTTTATCCCATTCACCAGTTCTTTCGTAATATCCACTTGAAGTTTTCTTGACTTTTTCCTTGATAACTCTTGCTGTCATGCTCTCGTAAGATGTATCATTCTCATAACAGGTCTTGTGAAGTATAACAGTGAGCTGAATATACGTCTTTCTATCGGGTTCTATTATATATCCTATAACATTATCTTCTTTATCTTTTACTTCTGTAAGGGTTATACCATCAGTATCTTTTAATATGCTATACAGCGGGCTATCTGGAAGGATACGTCTTTTATAAAGAGTAAACGCTGGATGCATATATGGTATTACCCACGGAATGTTGTACATAGTGGCATAATCATATCTATAACCGCCACTATCCCTGTAATATTCCAAAAAACTCTTTGCCAACGTCCTGGATATCTTCATTCCAAGGATATCCTCAATCATAAAAACCACTTTGTCGTACTGTTGTCTGACCGTGTTGTAGATATCAAGGTCTACTGTTGTTGGGACTCTGTGGAACTCTTTTCTGAGTGAGCCTGCGTTTTTACTTCTTAATGGACATCTGACATATCTTGGTCTATCATAATTGGCAATACCCTTAACGTCATTTTTCTGATGTACCCCGATGTTTTTGCGCCCATCACTCATAGGCTCATACATACCAAGAAGCATTATTGGATTATCGCAAGCGGGACATACTGCATAATATCTGGTTATGTCTCCAGAGTGCAAGACATATTTTTTGTCCCTGTTTGTGACTTGTTCGAAGTTTTCTCTTGAAATATCATAAGACTTACAAGGACCAGTTTTAATCTTGAATATCTTCATAATCGATATCCTCTTCTACATCTGATTCAATATAGATACCATATATACTTGAAACGTCGTTTATCCATTCCAAAGGAAGTTGTGGCACTTCTCCTTTTTGTTCAGCATATAACAAGCATTCAAGAATAGTATTAAGTCCTATTTGAAATACGTGATAATTGTCTTTTAATTCAAAATAAATCTGATTTATTTCAGGTTCAAAACCTACGGTATCCATATTTGTGTCCTGAAATATATTATTTGTTGTGTTTGCAATATTCATTTTTTTTATTATAACATACTCTTCTATGATAAGTTTTATAACCTTCGATAGAGGTTACTGGCTTATCTTTTTGATTGTATAGATATTGAAATATCTTGCTGAATATTCAATATCTACATTGTTGATAAGTTGTCCATACATATAATCAGTAGGATT
>CAMJFD010000026.1 GCA_946404845.1 uncultured Butyrivibrio sp.
AATTTTACGTCCGAACCTGTATATATAATATAAAAATAAGGATTGTAAAACCATTTTATTGGCTTACAATCCTAATTATTTAACTTACATTTTTGTAAGATTAGACTTATCCAGTTTGTCCTTTTTGCAAGTTATAATAACCTTACTGCCTCTACTAATTTCAGATGTGATACTTATTTCATGACCCAATTTATCGCATACACCTTTGCACAGATACAGTCCAAGCCCACTTGCTTTCTTATCAAGTCTGCCATTAAATCCTGTAAAGCCTTTTTCAAAGAGCCTTGGTATATCCTCCTGTCTGATTCCTATACCGGTATCTTCTATGACGATTTTGTTCTCATCATCTGATTCTATCGCACGTATACTTACTCCGCCTTCGTTTGTATATTTAAGAGAATTTGACAGAACCTGCTCTAATACAAATGAAAACCACTTTTCATCCGTAATCACTTTTATATCCAGATTTTCAAGTGTAACCGTAAGATGCTTATGTATAAAGATAGGCGCATATTTTTTTACGACCTGCTTAACCATGCTCTCTATGTTAATCTCTTCCAGTACCATATCTCCAGACATTGTATCAAAACGAATATAATTAAGAGCCATTTCTACATAGTTCTCAATTTTGAATAGTTCCTGTTTATACTCTGTCATATCACTATCGCTAGTATCATATAATGCCCTCATGGCAGCTATTGGAGTCTTGATCTGATGCGCCCATAAGGTAAAAAAATCTTCCTTTTCTCTTATGATATTCCAATATTTATCAGAATCGCTCCGCTCCAGATCTGTAAGTTTATTCTGATTATCATCTTCATAATTATTTATAAGAATCTTATAATTCTTATATGCATATATCATTGCAATTACCCAGAATATGCAGCAAAAAGATGCTATATATCCAGTAAATTCCCAATTGATATCATAAATATATCCAACTACGATATCTATCAATATATTACAAATAAATAATAAAACCAGGTACCAGTGTCTGGTCCAAAAATTATCCCTCTTCAACAAAATATCCCATTCCTCTCTTGGTCACTATCATATCATCCTGCCCAAGTTCTATGAGCTTTTTGCGGATTCTTGTAACATTTACAGTGAGCGTATTATCATCTACAAACTCCTCCGCTCCCCATAACTTCTCCATTATGTCTTCCCTTGTTACAAGCTTCCCTTTATTTTCAAAAAGAGTCTTTAATATCAGAAATTCATTTTTCGTCAGATCAACTGTAATCCCATCTCTGGACATGGTGCAATCATCAAGGCTTAACTCTATATCTCTACAATGAAGTGTCTGATTATTAAATTCCATGCCTCCAGTACGTCTTAGTATTGCCTGTATCTTGGCAATCAGAACTTTCATGTCAAAAGGCTTGGATATGAAATCATCTCCGCCCATATTCATAGCCATTACAATATTCATACTATCGTCTGCTGAAGACAAAAAGACAATTGGAACATTAGAAAACTTTCTAATTTCAGTACACCAATAGAACCCGTTAAAATATGGAAGTCCAATATCAAGAAGGACCATATCTGGATTATAATGCTTAACTTCTTCAGATATTTTCTCAAAATCAATTACGCACTCTGCATCTATCTGCCATGTAGAAAGTTCTTTTTTGATACTGTCTGCAATTACTCTGTCGTCCTCAACTATAAATATTCTGTTCATGTCCACCCTTTGCTCCCCTTATATTATCTACAACTCATTCTACTATAATAGATTCCTTCTAAATATAAAAGTCCTGTAATAGCCATTAATTCTATTACAGGACTAATTTTATATTTATATTATCCCCTCGAAGTATTAAGTATTCTCTCAGCTAATTACTACTATAGGATTAGCGTCATATATAAATATCATTGCATCATACAAACTGGCTGGATTATCTACTATTCTGTATGATGTTGGCATAAATGTCATAAGGATACCATAGCCTTCCCCAAGACTTCCCATATTAACACCATTCTCCATAAGTTCTTTAGCATCAGCATTTTCTGACAGATTTTTCAATTCAACATAATAACTACCATCATAATATTTGGCATTATAAGCCAGTATATCTGCAGAATTGAATTTGTGATCATCACGCGTATTATCTGCTCCTACTGCATTTATGTTACATACAGTATTATAGAAATCTGTGCCAATAACATAATACTTATCGCCAAACATATCCTTTAGATTAGATCCCATACTTGTATAACAAGTTCCCTTATATGCCACATGACCATTATGACCAGATATCATAATCTTATCATTACCAAGATTTGCCTCATAGTTGTATATCCATTCAACATTTTCCGCCATATACTTATCGCGCAGATTTTGAGCTGCATTATAATCATTAGTATCATATGCACCGGCAAGTTCAATAAAATCCTGACAGTTATACACTATTCTTAAGAGCTTTTGAACTTCTCTATAGTCTTCAGCTGCCTCATTATCTCCATTAACTCCGCTTCCATTTAATAGCTGCTCTTCAAAAATATCTTTTAGTTCACAAATACTATTTGCAAAATCTTCACTATTATATTTATATTCATTCTCTGATCTTGATATAAAGGATTCAAGAACCTCATAACTTACATCAATATTTTTTTCTCTGCAATAATCAACTATTCTCTTTAATCCTGCCTCAGGATTTTGCATATCAAATCCGTAAAAAGATACTTCATCCCCTTCTGCGCAGTTTGCATTATAATCATGCATCCACTCCACAAGATCAATCATCTGCTGAGTCTGATATATACTAAATGAAAGGTTACTGACTGCCTCTTTTGCAGTAGTTATATCACTGTCGCCATGGATATAATCATTTATAATAAGACCTTCTCCAAAATCTCCTTCGATTGAAAATGATCTTACGTTTTCTCTTTCTACCAGCTGTTTCAAAACAGATAATTTAAGCTCCTGAAAATCTGAATTACCATGGCTTGCTTCTCCAAGACCTATTATTCTGGCACTATCAGAAATCTCTATATCATTTATATTTCTCTCATAATCTGCAATATAATCGAGCTTGTGTGCAGATTTAAATTGAGGCACATAACTCCATGCGAGATCTGCAACTACACATAACAAACCAATCGATACAATTACAATCAAAAATCCCTTTAAAATCTTTTTTACAATCTTCATTTTATCTTTCCCCTTATTATTTGTGTTATAACCTGTATATATACTATATAAAAAAGGATCGTAAAACCATTTTATTGGCTTACAATCCTTATTATTAACCTTACATTTTTGTAAGACTTCCAGATTCTCCTACAAGGGCTGTTACTGTCCCCTGCTTAAGTTCAAGATTGATACCGTGAAGTATCTCTTTTATTATAATTTAAATACTCTCACTCCGTATGGTTCTATAGAAATATCTCCAATAACATTCTTCTTAGATATCATTTCATATAGTTCTGTCTTGATATTTGCAGATATCTCCTCATTTAAATAATTGAGTATAAAAACATATTCCTGACCGTCTTTATTTCTGACAGCAAGCTCCGCAGAAGCAGGAATGTCTATAATATTTCCATAAGGATTGATAACACCAAGCTTTTCTAGAAAAGTACGTGCCGTATCCTCATTAAATGCACTTCCGTAATGATATACCTTACCTGTTCCCAAATTATTTACAGTTAATGCACCGCACCCTTTGTAATAATCATCTTCATAGGTTGCTATAATCTCAGCCCCATCACTATCAATCTGATCTGCAAATACACTTGCAGTCAATATATTGTCTCCCCATTTAACATGAACATCGCCTGCATCAGGAGATATATATGTATATTCAAATACGTCACTTCCAGTAAGAGGCTTAAGCCTTGCAGGCAGCTTATCCATAGTGCATTTACCTGTAATTTCCTTATAACCGCTCCTGCATCCAATAAGAAGTTTCCCGCCATTTCTGACATAACCTTCAAGAGCTGGCAAATAATCAGGATTAACTATCGTCATATGTGGATAGATCAGAAGATCATACTGCTTCAAATCCTTTTCCGTCAGATCTTGTGTCAGATATACATAATCCATAGGTGTATGAGACCTCTGAGCAGCATTATAAAAGGCTTCCTGACTAACTCTTTCAGCACTCTGGTGCCATGTATCATATTCTGAATCATAAATATTATCATAGTCCTTTAAAATAGCTACTTTTGCTATATAATAACTACCTGCAATTTCAGATATATCCTCAACAGTCTTGGAAAATCTACTAATCTCTGCAAGTCTTCTATTATCTCGACCTGAATAATCAAGTATTCCATGCCAGTACATCTCTGTACCAAAGGTTGCAGTTCTCCATCTAAAATAGCTGATAAAATCAGCTCCGTGAGCAATAGATTGCATAGACCACAGCGATATCTGACCAGGTCTTGGCGTTGGCGCATTCATCCTGGTATCCCAGCCATTAGCTCCTGACTGTTGTTCCATTATTCCAAATATAGGTGATATAGCCCTTGTCTCCGTGAGATTTCTGCTCCACTTACGATCTCTTAATCCCTTATCATCAGCCTTATAGTCATCTATGCAATAGGCAAAATTAGGATAGGAATCATAAGTGATAAAATCTAGGCTTTCATCTCTCATCCTCTGATAATCTACATGAGGAAACAGTCCATTTGTTGTTATAAAGTCATCCTCTTTTTTGTATTTTTTTATTATATCCGCCTGCATTTTGGCCCATCTGAGAGCACTCTCAGATATAAATCTATAATAATCAAGTGTCTGATGTGGATTAACATTTCCCTGAACCGTAGGTCTTGGAATATGAACCTCACTCCAGTCTGTATATGTCTGATTCCAGAATACAGTTCCCCATGCATCATTCAGGTCATCCAGACTATCATATTTATTTTGCAAAAAAACATTAAAAGCACGGTCATCACTCTCTGAATAAAATTCACACATTTCACAGTTGATTTCATTATCAATCTGCCATCCAATGACGCAGGCTCTTTTGCCATAGTGCTCTGCAAACTTCTCTACTATTCTTGCAGACAGCCTTTTATAATTATCAGAGTTATAGTTGTAATGTCTTCTAAGTCCATGTCTATATAGTACGCCCTCTTTATTTGCATTTAGAACATCAGGATATTTTTCTGTAAGCCATGCAGGAGGCGTTGCAGTTGGTGTTCCCATTATTACCTGCATTCCCATTTTGTCTGTAAGATCCAGAAATTCATCAAAAAAGTCGTAAGTAAAATTTCCTTCTGTTGGCTCTACTTTACTCCAAGCAAATTCTGCTATTCGTATGGTTTTAATTCCAGCAGACAACATACGATTAATATCATCTTCCCACAATGATTTATCCCAGTGCTCAGGATAATAGCAGGTTCCAAGCGTTATCTTTTCCCCGTTTAGTATTTTACTCATTTATACCTCTCTCCATCCGTATTTTATGTTCTCTATTCATACTGTATCCAGATATGTCTTATGATCTGGTGCTATTATTATATCAAAAAAGGAAATGTAGAGCCTTTAATTAGCTCACATTTCCTTATAATTATCTAATATTTTCTCTGCTTTTACAGTTCTTTTTTCATAAGATAATCTGTCTGCTTATCATCTCCGAGAACAAATACATGCTCTGAGAACTTGATAAATCCTTTTCCCTTGTAGAACTTCTGCGCTGCATAATTATGTTCCCAAACTCCAAGCCAGATATATGAAAGTCCAAGTTCACGTGCTTTATTTTCAGCTATCTTCATGAACTCAGTTCCTATACCCTGACCTTTAGCCTCTTTCAAGATATAGATACGCTGTATTTCAAGTGAGTTATCATATCCTTCTTCTGTTTGGGCATCAGCTACGTTTATCTTCAGATATCCCAGAGCCTTGCCTGCATCATTAAGTGCAAGATATGTGCAGCTATCTGTATCAGATAATTCTCTTTCTAATACATCTGTAGCATAAGATTCATCCAGAAACTTTTTCATATCTTCTTCAGAATTCTGATCTGCAAATGTCTCTGCAAATGTCTTCCTGCATACACTCTGAAGTTCGCTAATATCATCTAATGTACATCTTTTTATTGTCATAAATAACCTCATTTACTATAAATTTCTAACTAATATTACTTCTTTTACCCTTATAATTCAACTCGATATAAAAATGACAACTATATACATTATCTAATACAAGAATCATGATAAATGGGAATGAGCCTATGAAGCAGACAATTTCTTCATGGGCTCAACAAAATGTTATCAATTATTTGGTATTAGCTTTTTTTCTCCATCTTCCAGCCAAATACGTTCAATCAAATCCATATAATCGCTACAATACTTCTCATATACTGGCTTTACTGCTTCTTTGAATTTCTCTTTTTCTGAATTGGAAATTGTTATCACCTGACAGCCTTCTGCTACTACCTTTTCTTCTGAGTACTCTTCTCTTGTCTTCCACAGTTCACGCTCATACAGAGCTGATTCTCTGGCACACTCTTCAATTATAGATTTCTCCTCATCAGTCAATATATCATATGTGTTCTGACTCATAAGCTGAATCTCTGGTACTCTTACATGCTCATCCAGCATATAATATGGTGCCACCTTATAGTGCTCCATAGATTCATAACTGGACCAGTTATTCTCTGCAATATCTACAGTTCCCGTCTGAAGAGCAGAATATACTTCATCATATTCAGTAGCATACGGCTGGGCTCCAAGACATTTAATAATGTCATACATTATGTCAGAAGCCTGAACTCGTATCACCTTACCCTTCAAATCATCAATTGTCTCTATAGGCTCTGATGAGTAGAAATTACGTACTCCAGCATCATACCAGGACAGGGCTTTCATACCTGTTCCATCAAAAGAATCTAATATCTCCTGACCTATATCTCCATCCAGAACATTCCACATGTGCTCAGCATCATTATATAAATATGGCATAACCAGAACTTGTGACTTAGCGCTATAATCAGTAATTCCTGTCATAGATGCCCTCATAAAATCAAGGCCTCCTCTGCACAGTTTTTTTACCAGATCCTGCTCATTTCCCAGTTCTCCATCCACATATACCCTTATCTGAATCTTACCTTCAGTTCGTTCGTGCACAAGATAAGCAAATCTAAATGCACCAAGAGATGTTGGATAATCCTTGGCCTGATTCTCTGCATATATGAATACATGTTTAGGCGTTACATCTTTATATTCTTCACATATGGTTTCATACTCTGCTTCGCTTTCATCCGTTTTTTTACTACTACTACCACAACCTGACAAAAGCGCTGGTAGTAATACCAGCGCCAGCATATATACGGCTACATTTTTAAGATTGTATTTTTTCAATAATCTTCCCAATCCATTAATTCTTTTTCCCACAACAAGCCTCTTTAATAAATTCATATAAATCATTCATTTCATCATGCACTACTCTGCCCGTCAGAATATATGCATGCTTACCATCTGGCATAACAATAAGTGTACCCGGTCTTTTGATTACACCATTAAAATCATCCCAGTTAATCCGCTGTTTATGATTCCTCACCTGAATCATCATACCAGAATTATCGAATTCCAGGCTAGTCTCTTCTGTTATTGACTCAGCCTGCCTTGCAGATCTCATCATTATAAAAAGAGGCTGAATAACAGGAAATAACATTACTCCCAGAATCATAATTATTCTAAATGCATCTCCTGACTGATTCCATCTGGTAATCAGCAAAATCATCATAGCTACTGTAAATATTATATTCACTATAGCAGTCCATTGGCTATAGATATTACTCATATTGAATAAAAAGAAATCCTCTTTGGTATTTCTGAATCGATAAGAAAAAGATTTCATTTGCTCCTCCTGATACAAAAGATTGAATAGACTCCTGACCGGTGAAAATCAGGAGCCTTAAATATGAAAGTCAAAGAAAATGGGCTTTTCTTATTGGGTAAATACTTAGTTAATTAGTATCCGAACAGTTTTGGAATACACAAGCTGATTCCTGGGAAGAATGTAATTAGTATAAGAGCTATAATCATCATTACATAGAATGGTAATTCTGCTTTTACAACCTTCTCCATTGGTTCATCAGCAATAGCTGATCCTATGAATAATACTGCACCAACTGGAGGTGTCAGAAGACCAATACCACAGTTGAGTACGAGCATGATACCGTACTGTACCGGATCAATACCAATTGAAGTAGCAATTGGTAACAAAATAGGTGTTGATATCAGGATAATTGGTGCCATATCCATAATCATACCAAGTACTAATAGTATTACATTTAACAGAAGTGCTATAACATAAGGATTACTTGATACTCCCGTAATAGCCTTAGCAGCCAGTTCTGGAACATGAAGTGTTGTAAGGCAATAGCCAAAAACATTTGATGTTGCAATTAGTATTAGTACTATAGAAAGTGTATCTATACATGCATCAATCTGTTTCCATACATCCTTCCATGTAAGTCCCTTATATACATAAATACTAACAAGTAATGAATATATAACTGCAATAGCAGCTGATTCTGTAGCTGTGAATACACCTGCTACAACACCTACTACAACTATCAGGATAGCTGAAAGTGCCCATATAGAAGTTCTTAGTTCTCTTCCAAATCTCTTCAGACTGAATTTATCTCCTTTTGGATAATGTCTCTTCTTGGAGATAATATATGAACCAACCATAAGACATCCGGCAAGGATAGCTCCTGGCAGATATCCTGCAAGGAATAGTGAACCAACTGATATACCACCAGCCGTTGTAGCATATATAACCATGTTGTGTGATGGTGGTACCAGCATACCCTCTACAGAAGATGATATTGTTACTGCTGTAGAAAAGTCTTTGTCGTATCCTCTGTCTACCATCATAGGAATCTCAAGTGATCCAAGTGATGCTGTATCAGCAGCTGCTGATCCGGAAATTCCTCCAAAGAAATATGACGCTACTATGTTAACCATTGCAAGACCGCCTGTCATCCAGCCAACACAGGCATCTGCCAGATTCAGAAGTTTCTCCGATATACCTCCTGATCCCATCAGAACACCCATCGTAATAAAGAACGGAACCGCCATTAACGAGAATGAACTAATTCCCTTGATCATCTGCTGTGACAAAGTTGCAAGTGGTAATCCCTGATATGCAAGGCATAATATTGATGATATTGCAACTGAATATGCAATCGGGAACCTCAGGAAAACCATTATCAGGAAACTGGCCAACAGTATAACTATTGCTGTTGTGTTAATTGTCATAATGTATCCTCCTTTCCGCCCCAGTATTTCTCGATGTCTATTACAATTCTCTCTATTTCAAAGAAAATCATAGCAACACCGGCAAGTGGAACTGGAAAATACATCCAGAATCTTGAAAGCCATGGCATACTGATATATGAACCTTTAGCTCCAATATTGATAGCATACTGCCAACCGATTACAAGCATTATTATTGCCAGCATCAGAACTGCAATATCTGCTATCAGATCCAGTGTAATTACCACTTTTTTTGGTAAGTATCTATCAAAAGAAGTCATTCTAATATGTGCATTTCTTTTTATTGCAAGTGCTGCTGATAAAACAGCCATATAGGACATAAGAGTCAAAATCAGCTCTTCACCCCAGTTAGGTGCCGGAATAACTGTCACATAACGCGCCAGTACTATCCAACTGGTAATTAGTATATCTGCCACAAGTAGTAGTTTACATATATTAAGGAATATCTTATAAACCATCTGGTAAACAGGTTCTACCTTTTTTAATTTAAGGAATATCTCAGGCATAATGAACCCCCATTCTTAGTAAATTATGGATCAGTTACCCATATCAAGAATCTGCTGATAGATATCTGCAAGATCACCAGTAGCGTACTGATCTGCGATTGGCTTACAAGCTTCCTGCCATTCTGTCTTATCTGTAATTTCAATGATGTTACGGCCTTCAGCCTTAAGTTCTTCAAGAACTTCATTTTCCTTCTGCTCAGAAACTTCACGGCAGTATGCAGAAGCAATCTTACCAGCTTCTTCAATTACCTGCTGCTGATTCTCTGTAAGACTATCCCATGATGTCTCTGTGATGATTGTCATCATAGCACCAAGTGTATGTCCATCCATTGTGAGGTTAGGACCAACTTCATCAAATGAATTAGATGCATAGTTTGCTGTTGGCTGCTCAGCACCATCAATTGTTCCATTCTGCATTGACTGATATATCTCTGACATAGAAACTGGTGAAGGTGTTGCACCAAGGCTTTCTACCATGGCTGTCATAACTGGATCATTAGAGACACGAATCTTCATACCTGCCATGTCTGATGGTGACGAAATAGGCTTATCTTCTACTGTAAAGAAGTGACGGAAGCCCTCTTCTCCATAATATAATCCCTTAACACCAAGGCCAATTTCTGAAGACTGGTTCAGGAATTCCTGACCAAGCTCTGAATTTGCAAATGTCCAGAAGTGATCTCTGTCATTGAATGTATATGGAAGTGAGAGAAGTGTTGCCTTATCACATCCATATGAGCTTAATGCAAAAGCTGAGATACGGCATACATCAACTGTACCTGTTCCGCCCAGCATACCATCAAGGATATCAGCTTCTACACCAAGTACTCCGCCGCCCTGAAGGTCTATTGTAATTGAGCCACCTGACATGGCTTCAACTGCTTCTTTAAACTTAGTATCCATTGCTCCACAAATTGTGTCATCAATAGGATTAACCTCTGCCATTGTAAGAGTAACAGCTGGATCTGCTGCTGCAGCTTCATTAACTGTATACTCTGCATCTGTAGCAACATCAGTAGCTTCTGCTGTCTCTGTTTCAGCTTCTGTGCTTTCCTCTGTAGCTTCTGTAGCCTCTTCAGCTGCTTCAGTTTCTGTAGTCTCAGCAGTTTCCTCTGCTGTGTCAGTTGTAGCTGTCTCTGTGTTAGGCTGAAGTCCACATCCACCGAGCATTGACACAACAACTGCAGAACATACAATACTACTCAATAATTTTTTCTTCATACTCTTTCTCCCTTTACATAAACTATTTTTGATATAGCCCCTGGGAGCAGTATATTTAATTTTATAAAATGGAAACTATAGAATTAAATTAACTCCCCACGAACCCTTAACTTTTTACATTCACATTATATCGTCATCAAATAGTCTATATAAATGGTAATTTTCTGACATGATATGGTAAAATCTGAACTTTTTATGTTAATAATGTATATTATAGATAAATAGCATCTGATATATTTGTGCAATATGCACATGATATAATCTTTTATCTTTCGATACCTTTGTAACCATTTACTTTTTGGCTTTTAATTTACTGCTACTGTAATTGGTTTTTGTACTCACTAGGGCTGACATTTTTTACTCTTTTAAATACCTTGGTAAAATAATTAGAATCTTCATATCCAACTTTTTTACCTATATCCTTAACACTTAAATTAGTACTCTCTAACAATTGAATGGCTTTCCTGATTCTATATTCTGTAAGATAACTAATAAAGCTCTCACCAAAATGCTGTTTGAATAATCTGCAGAAATATACTTCAGAATACGCAAACTGTTCAGCCATCTTCTGTACAGACAGTTCTCCTCCATAGTTTTCTTCTATATATGACAGAATGAGATCAGCTGTATTAAGTTCAGCATCAGCTTCACTTTCATCCTTATCCTCTTCCTCATTGCCTTTTGAATTATCAGCATCAGCAAGTCTCATGGCTTCTTCTACAGATAATATCAGTTCTTTATCATCGCAAGGTTTTAATAAATACTCTAACGCATGCACTGATATTGCCTTTTTGGCATAATCAAATTCATTAAATGCTGTAAGGAATATGATGTTACTCTTACTGCCAAGGCCTCTTATCAGCTGGGCTGCATCAAGCCCGCTAAGTCCTGGCATTTCTATATCGAGTATCAGTACGTCTGGCTTGGATTCTTTATATTTTTCTACTACTTCTCTTCCATTTTCTGCTACAAGAATCTCACACTTATCCCCAAAATTCTCTGTAAGCTTCTTTTTCAGAACCATTCTTTCAATCATTTCATCATCTGCAATTAATATCTTATACATATCTTAACTGTAGTCCCCTTATCTTCTATACTCTCTACCTTTACATCACTGTTATCATATAACCCAATTATTCTCTTATATACATTAGAAAGACCTATACCCGCATGGTCATCACTTGATTCAGAATCTCCTGAATTAATACTGGCAAGCACATCCTGTGGTATGCCAACTCCTGTATCCTTTACTTCTATTATCAGTTTACCTTCACCATCTCTATATACCATAAGCGAAACACTTCCACCTTCTTCCTTGGAGGATATTCCATGAATAATAGAATTCTCCACAAGAGGTTGTAGCAAAAATGCTGGAACACTTATTCCATCGGTGTCTACGCCTTCTTCTATCTCCTTGTTATATTCTAGACGTGCTCCAAATCTCATCTTCTGCAAATACATATAATCATCGATTATCTTGATTTCCTGTGAAAGAGACACATAGTGATCTGTTGTTTTTAGGTTGTACCTAAACAGATGAGACAGGCTGTTGATCATTTTTTGCGTAGTCTCAGCACTTTCAAGTTCTGCCATACCTGATATCATATTAAGTGTATTGAACAGGAAATGAGGATTTATCTGACTTTGTAAGAGCTGTAGCTGTGCTACATTCAGCTGTCTTTCCATCTCAATTTTCTCTACTTCATCCTTATGAATCTGATCTGTAAGTCTTTGATTTTCATGAAGCGTATTAATATGATCAGACATAGTATGCTTCATGTTATTAAAGGTATATACAAGTTCTCCCAGTTCATCTTTATTAGATACCGTAATATCTTCAGTATCAAAATTATTCTCTGATATACTACGGGCATTATCTGCTATTTTTTTAATCGGATGCATAACTGTATACGTCAATATGCGTCCAACTCCAATAGTAATAAAAAGCGCAAGTATAGTTATAAATATCAACATGATAGGAAGTTTATCTATAACCGTAACCCTGTCTTCATAACTGATACTACCTTCCTGAACAGTTATCTTGGTCAGATCCTGAACGTATGTTGAAATATCACTTTGCATATCATACAGATCATAGAGCTGCTGAGGAGATTCTCCGCTTATTATTTCCTGTAAATGCTCTTTTCTATAATTATTGTAGTAATCATAAGCATTCATAACACGCCATGTTCTGGCAAATCTCTCTGCACCAATCTTGCTATATGTATATGGCAGTCTGTTAATGCATGCTCTGGTATGCACACAGGCTGATTCATAATTCTGCTTGGTTTCTTCAAGGCCGCTATGAAGATATTTCTCAAGAGCATCATTTTCATCTTCAAATGCCGTCTGAACATTCTCACATTTGCTAAGGTCAGACAGAATAAGCCCCAACCCCTTTATCGAACCGATTACAACAAAGAGGTTGAATACGCCAATTATCAGAACCATGCCTATAATGGTAATTGAATATACTCTATTCTTTTTTTCAATAGGCATTCTCAGCCACATATCTTTAAACAGATTCATCATTTTTTGGTTAGTATTTTCCCTTTAATTCGGATTTATTAATCGTTACAATTACAATATCAATAACTTATAAATTGGGAGGTCCACTATGAAAGATGACAGATGGGTATATTACAAAGACGTTCAACCAGAAGATCAGGGTAATGGTGTAGTCAGAAGAGTACTGGCCTACAACAGCGAAGTTATGACTGTTGAAAACAGATTCCAGAAAGGTGCCATCGGCGCTCTTCATCATCATCCACATACTCAGATCACATATGTAGTAAGCGGCAAATTCGAATTTGAAATAGATGGAGTCAAAAATGTTGTTACAGCAGGCGATACGCTCCTCAAAACAGATGGTGTTGAACATGGATGTGTCTGCCTTGAAGAAGGTATTTTACTAGATATTTTCACTCCATACAGAGAAGATTTTGTTACTGATTAAATAACTTCTCACCCCATAATAATAAACCTTTTCCCACTTATGATTATAATGTATTGAAATATAGTGAACAATTGCTTTTATCTAACATAATTGGAATTTATTATCAAAAAGGTTTAAAAATTACTATTGCATTATTTACAGTGCATATAGCATCAAAATAGGTTGCGCACTCTGTAATACTAATTTAGAATATAAATGATATAGGTGTCAAAAGTCATAAATGCGTACATGCTTGCATGTTAAGCATTTTGACTTTATGACCCGAACAAATATGAGGAAGAATTTCCGAATATTTGTAGAATTGCAAGAATGACTTTAGTCATGGAGCAATTCGTATATCATTTATTATTGTAAATATAAGATTACGGAGGATTAGCTATGCACTTTACTAAAATGGAAGGCTGTGGAAACGATTATGTATATGTTGATGGCAGCCGTGAAATAATAGATACTGCAAAAAAGCCTGATATCGTAAGACGTCTGAGTGACAGACATTTCGGTATCGGTGGAGATGGTGTCATCTTCATAAACCCTGTTCCAGATGGATCAGCTGATTTTGAAATGGAAATGTATAATGCTGATGGAAGCCGCGGTGAAATGTGCGGTAATGGCATCAGATGCGTAGCCAAATTCGTTTATGACTATAAACTCACTGACAAAAAGGATTTAACTATTGTAAGCTATGGGAAGCCTAAATACATAACTCTTACAGTAGAAAATGACAAGGTAACCATGGTAAGAGTTAATATGGGTGCACCTATACTGACTCCTGCTGAAATTCCAGTAAAACTCCCAGAAGAGTCAGCAATGGCTTCAGATAATGTTGTAAGCTATCCTATGACTGTGCAGGGAACAGATTATACAGCAACCTGCGTATCAATGGGTAATCCTCACGCAGTTGTATTTCTGCCAGATGACGTTGATCTCTCAACTTATGATTTGGAAAAAATTGGACCAGACTTTGAACACCATGCATATTTTCCAAATCGTATAAATACTGAGTTTGTACACATTGATGACAGGCAGAATGTACACATGAGAGTTTGGGAACGTGGAACTGGAGAAACACTTGCCTGTGGTACAGGATGCTGTGCAACAGCCGTAGCATGTATTCTTAATGGTCTTACAGATGATAAGATTACAATTCATGTTCTCGGCGGAGATATTATATGCGAATGGGACCGTACAGAAAATGTAGTATACATGACAGGCCCTGCAACTACAGTATTTGAAGGCGATATTGAAATCTAAACCAGTAGTGGTTTAGCAATTTCCTATTAAAAAAAGCCAAATGGACTACATATCATAATCCATTTGGCTTTCATTTATTCCATCTATTAAATAGCTCTTGTTGCCTCTTTGAGCCATTCCTTAATTTCAGGCTCTTCTATAAGTGGTTCTACTCTTCTATATACTTCAGCATGATAATCATTAAGAGCCTTGATATCCTTAGGCTGCATATACTGTGTATCAATTGCTTCAAGATCTATAGGAACATATGTGAGCTGATTAAAGTGAAGGAACTGTCCATCACCGTTACATGTACCTGCTACAACTTCAAGAATATTTTCTATTCTGATTCCATGGCTGCCTTCGATATAAACACCTGGCTCATCAGATACTATCATACCTGGTTCAAGGATTGCATCCTCAAGACCTGGTCTCATTCTCCATCTGATATTCTGAGGTCCTTCATGGACATTCAGCATGTATCCAATTCCATGACCTGTACCACACTTGTAATCTATATTGAGATCCCATAGTGGCTGTCTTGCCATGATATCAACGTTTCTACCATAACATCCTTCAAGGAAATTACAGTTTGCAAGCTGTAACATACCTACTACTGTTGCAGTATAGTGATGCTTGATTTCATCACTGATCTTGCCTAGTACAATAGTTCTGGTTACATCTGTAGTTCCCCCCATGTACGTTCCGCCTGAATCAACAAGGAGCATACCTTCTGGTTTAACTTCTGCATAATCATCCTCTGTAGCCTCGTAGTGCATCATAGCTGCATTAGAACCATATGCACTGATTGTAGGGAATGAAAGCTCTATAAATCCAGGAAGTTCTGCTCTCATACTGTCAAGTTTCATTGCAGCTGAATACTCTGTCATAGGGATCTTACCAACATTAGTCTTAACCCAATATATGAATTTTGTGAGCTGAGCACTGTCTCTTAAATATACTTCACGAATGTTCTTAAGCTCTGTCTCATTCTTAAGAGCCTTCATCAGTTCTGTTGGATCCTCTATATTTCGAATTTCATATCCTGACTTCTCAGTATTATCAAGAAGTGCCTTATATACAGCATAGCTTACGTTTCTCTGATCATATAATGTATCACCCTTGAGCTTGTATTCACCAAGGAATGAAACAAATTGATGATAATCCTTTAGAACTATTCCATTACTCTTACAATAATCTGCTACAGCATCAGTAACTTCTGCACTCTGAACGAACAGAAAGAATTCATCCATAGTAATAAATGCATATGAAAGAGCAACAGGATTACATTCTACATCGTTTCCTCTCAGATTAGTGAGCCACATAATATCATCAAGTTTACATAATATATGCTGTTGTGTATTATTCTGGGCCATAGCTGCTCTTACATCGGAGAGCTTGTCCTTATAACTCTTACCACAGAGCTCATCAGATAATACATATATATCATGGCATGGAAGCGCTGGTCTGTCTGTCCATACAGAATCTGCCAGATCCATACTATATTTGAATTCTATCTCTTTTTTCCTAAGAGATTTCTCAAGATTCTTGCCAATTTCTGTAGCTATAACCTTACCATCAAATCCAAGAACTTCTCCCTTCTGCATATTGGCCTGCAGGTATTCAGTAAGTGTTGGTACACCTGCATCCAGCATTCTATATAAAGTTACCCCTGTTCCTTCCATCTGTTTTTCAGCCTGGATGAAATATCTGCCGTCTGTCCACATTCCAGCCCAGTCTTTACCCACAACAAGGGTTCCATTTGATCCATTAAATCCACAAAAATATGCTCTGACATTAAAAAAGTCAGCAACATACTCTGAATTATGATAATCAGAAGTTGGCATCATATAATAATCAATACCAGTCTCCTGCATCTTGGCTCTAAGTTTAGCGAGCCTCTCCTTAATAACTAAGTTTTCCATTTTGTACCTCGTAAATATTTATTTCAGCCAAACCTTCCTACCCTATAAATATTATGGCTCCGCAAAATACGAAGCCATAGTAATTTTTACATATTGTATTTAGCTGCAATAAGTGGAGCAACCTTTGATGAACCAAGTCTGTCTGCACCTGCTTCTATCATAGCCTGTGCATCTTCAATTGTATTGATTCCACCCGCTGCCTTAACCTTTACATCAGCTCCTACGTTTGCTCTCATTAGCTTTACATCTTCTATAGTAGCACCAGCTGTTCCAAAACCTGTTGAAGTCTTGATAAAATCAGCTCCGGCTTCTGTAACAATCTTACAGAGCCTAATCTTCTCTTCTTCTGTAAGATAGCAAGTTTCGATGATTACCTTAAGTGTTGTTTCACCGCATGCTTTTTTGATTTCCTTAAGTTCAGAAAGAACTTCATCAAATCTTCCGCTCTTAACATCTCCAATATTAACTACTGTATCAATCTCAGCTGCACCGTCCTTTTTGGCTTCAATGGCTTCTGTAACCTTTGCAGCACAACAGCTGTATCCAAGAGGGAAACCTATTACTGTACAAATCTTAAGATTATCCTGATATTTATCATGAACTCTTTTAATATATGTAGGTGGAATGCAAACTGTTGCTGTTCCATACTTTACTGCATCATCACATAATGCTACGATATCATCCCATGTAGCAAATGCCTTTAACAGAGTGTGATCAATATACTTTAATATTTCTTTTTCTTCCATAATTAACTTCCTTTTCCTCATTTCATCAACTGATAAAACATTACGCTTATTATCTTAAAATAAAAATGAAGTCTTTTCAACAAAGACTTCATTTTTATTTAATCATGATTTATTTTCAGAATATTATCTGTCTTTCATCTCTACATAATGTTTATTTGGACCAATAGCCTTATATGCAGGTCTGATAATCTTACTATTATTGGATAGTTCTTCCATTCTGTGTGCGCTCCATCCAACTATTCTCGCCATGGCAAAAATAGGTGTATATAGCTCAAGTGGAAGTCCCAGCATCTTATATACAAGACCTGAGTAGAAATCGACATTAGCACTTACACCTTTGTACATCTTACGTTCACCGCTGATTACTTCTGGTGCGAGTCTTTCTACCTTTTCATACAGTGCCAGTTCCTTTTCATAGCCTTTGGCTTCAGCAAGTTTTTCAACATAGCCTTTTAATACCCTGGCTCTTGGATCAGACTTAGAATAAATAGCATGACCTATACCATAGATAAGGCCCTGCTTATCAAATGCCTGCTTATTCAGAAGCTTAATAAGATATGACTTTACCTCTTCATCATCTTCCCAGTTATCAACATTTGCTTCCATGTCGTCAAACATATTTACAACCTTGATATTAGCTCCACCATGTCTTGGTCCCTTAAGAGATCCTATAGCAGCTGCTATTACTGAATATGTGTCAGTCATTGATGATGAAACTACATGCGTTGTAAATGATGAATTATTACCACCGCCATGTTCCATATGCAGTATCAGGCAGATATCAAGAAGTCTCGCTTCCAGTTCTGTATATTTACTGTCTGGTCTTAACAGATATAATATGTGCTCAGCTGTTGATAGATTATCTTTTGGTGGATGTATAAACAGGCTGTTTCCTTCATGATAATGGTTATATGCCTGATATCCATAAATTGATAACAGTGGGAACAGACTTATGAGCTGCATACACTGTCTTAGTACATTTGGAAGTGACGTATCATCAGCTCTGTCGTCATAAGAATATAATGTCAGTACACTTCTTGCAAGTGTATTCATCATATCTCTACTTGGAGCTTTCATGATGATATCTCTTACAAAGCTTGTTGGCAAACTTCTGTAGAAAAATAATGTGTCTGTGAAACTTTTTAACTCTGATTCACTTGGTAATTTACCAAATAATAATAAATAAGTGATTTCTTCGAAGCCAAAGCGGTTCTCTTTAGTAATTCCTCCGATAAGATCTTCTATATTATAACCTCTATAATACAGTTCACCATCTGCAGGAACCTCTTCACCGTTAATAACCTGCTTGGCTCGAATATCAGAAATGTGTGTGAGACCAGTAAGAACACCCTTACCATTTAAATCTCTAAGTCCTCTTTTTACATCAAATCTAGTAAATAAATCTGGATCTATATAATCAGAATTCTCACTAAGTTTTGATAAATCAATAATCTGTGGTGTTACTTCGGAATAAATATTTGTGCCTTTTTCCATCAAACCTCCTATCTATGGGATTTAATAGAACTTCTTTTTCCCATTTTCTATTAATTTAGTAGAAACTAACAGTACAACCAGTGCAATGAGATAGATGACAACATGTGTATTCACCATACCTGCGAAATCCAATGCTATGCCTGCTATTCCTATTAGTATCAGCATTATGCCTTCTAATAACAATCTTGGATAAGTATATTTGATAAATCCTTCCTTATCCTTTATTGCCTTATCAGTCATTCCAGCTGGTAGAACTACACCCTGCTTAAAAACTTTATTTACTTTCAACTGAATTGCACTATATAACATGTACATTCCGCCAAAAACAATTGCTACATCGAATAAATTATCCATACCCCAATTCCTTCTTTACTTCTTGTTAATATAAGTCTTTATAAACACAAAGTGTGGTGTTATCAAAACATCACACTTTGAATAAACCTACCTATATTATAATACAATGCTATAATAAATGCGCAGTAAATATCTATAATCTTTGAGATTTCACATTTACATAACAATTATTACATATTCAAAAATGACTTAACTGCCTTTTCCATATCTGCTGTTTCAACAACTGTATTATGTCTGATCTCTGCATTTCTGATCGACTCAACTGCTGCAGGAATCTTGATTCCAGCCATCTCAGAGAGCTTATCAGCCAGTGCAAAATCATCTACTGAATCATCAGCCTTATCAATTGCATTCATTACACTTCTTGTGAACTTGAATGGACTTGCTGTAGACGCAATAACTGTAACAGTCTTATCTCCTGTATCCTTAACATACTTAGAATATACAGAACTTGCTACAGCAGTATGTGTATCAATAACATAACCTGTTTCGCTATAAAGGCTCTTAATAGCTTCTGCTGTCTCTTCTTCTGAAGCAAAGTTGCCATAGAAGTCTGTCAGCTTGGCTTTCATATCATCAGAAATTGCATACTTACCATTCTGAGTAAGTTCTTTCATATACTGTGCATCCTTAGAAGCATCATCACCAGCGATGTGATAAATAAGTCTCTCAAGGTTAGATGATATAAGAATATCCATTGAAGGTGAGCTTGTAAGTACAAAATCACGGTTTCTGTCATATGTTCCAGTCTGGAAGAAGTCAAACAGAACCTTATTAGAATTAGATGCACAGATGAGCTTGCCAACTGGAACACCCATAGCCTTTGCATAATATGCAGCAAGGATATTACCAAAGTTACCTGTTGGAACTACGAAGTTAACAGCATCTCCGTCAGCTATTCTTCCTTCTCCAAGAAGTCTTGTATATGAATATACATAGTATACGATCTGTGGTACAAGTCTACCAATATTTATTGAGTTTGCGCTTGAGAACTGATATCCCTTAGCATCCATCTCTTTAGCAAGATCTGCATCAGTAAAGAGTTTCTTAACTCCTGTCTGAGCATCATCAAAATTACCTTCAATACCTATAACGCAAGTATTGTCACCCTTCTGAGTAACCATCTGTTTCTCCTGAATTGGGCTTACACCATGCTTTGGATAAAATACGATAATCTTGGTTCCCTCAACATCAGCGAAACCGGCAAGAGCAGCCTTACCTGTATCTCCACTTGTTGCAGTCAGGATTACGATATCATTTTTGATATTATTCTTCTTGGCAGCTGTTGTCATAAGGTATGGAAGAATTGATAACGCCATATCCTTAAATGCAATAGTTGCTCCATGATATAATTCAAGGTAATATGCTCCACCAGCCTGTGTAAGTGGTGCAATATCTGGTGTATCAAATTTAGAATCATATGCATGCTCTATACAGAATTTGAGCTCTTCCTCAGTATAATCTGTAAGCAGTAACTTCATTACTTCATAAGCTGTTTCTTTATATCCAAGAGCAGCTATTTCACGAAGTGATTTATCGAGGTGTGGAATATGATCTGGTACAAATAAACCTCCATCTGGTGCAAGTCCTCTCAGAATAGCTTCTGAAGCCTTCACCTTTAATTCTGCCCCTCTTGTGCTGCTGTACATAACGTCGCTCATTTTATTTCACCCTTTCCTTGCATAACTATTGAGATAGTCTTCTCATATTGGTATAATAATATTATGTTATTTCGTGTCTATTGTAACCCTGACACCGTTATTATAACTACCTCATGGCATTAACCATTTCAGAAATTTTACCAAAAGACTTTATCGGTGTAAAGTATAACATAATTAAAGTTCTTCATCAATCCTACAATCAGACATATAGATTACATATTTTTTCAGCTTTTTGTTGTCGGCGCAGATCAATACTTTTTATCTTAAATGGAAAGGAAGATTTCTATGACAAAAAAAATGACTGGTGTATATGAAACTACTTTGCAGGATGGAACTCTCTCATACAGAGCTTCTATTACGTATTCCAAAAAACACATATCTCTTGGCTCATTTAATACAGCTACACAGGCTGCCAGAGTTTATAAGCAGGCCTATCACGTATTGCACACCCCGGATTATACAATTGAAGATTACAAGAGCACAGATCCGCTCCCATTTGACAAGCTTGTGACTCTTATAAATTTCCGTGATAAAAAAATGTATATACCTAATCCAATCTATCTTCAGAACCGCTTTTTTTTATATTATATGTCTCCTTCCACGATACTAAAATTTGATAACGAAGATTTATTCTATTACACATCTCATAAGATTATGCAGCGTGGTTCTCACATGTTCGTAGCTGATTACGGCAGCCAAATCAGTATACAGAGCCGTTATGGAATCAAAAGCTATGCAGTAGAAGGTAGAGACTATAAATTCGTAAATGGTGACAATACTGATTACAGATACGACAACATTATTATTATGAATAGATATAACTTTTTTTGTAT
>CAMJFD010000027.1 GCA_946404845.1 uncultured Butyrivibrio sp.
GATTTCAATTGGCCTATTTGCATGACTTTTGGAACGAAGTGACAAAAAGTCATGAAATTATCATTGACTATAAATATTTGCTTCTCCAATAAAAGTATATAAGATTTTGGCAAACTAAAAAAGGCTATAGTAAACTATAAAAGATACATCTAGCAGCCGTTAAGAAAAAACAAGAAACCATAAGGGAAACATATTAAAAAAGAACTACATAATCGTCACTCATCTGCCTGAATAATGTTCTGGAATAGATGGAAATAACAACTTATGTAGTCCCATGATTAGTAATTCAACTAATGAAATATATAAGATTACAAGTACTTCTTACAGTATAGAAACTGAAGTATAACCTTTTGAAGTAAGTATATTTTCAACCTGAGCTGTATCATCAGTGTGTAATACCATGATAGGCTTACCAGATGTACGATTGAATGACAGGTACAGGTAATTTACATTGATATTACTATCATGAAGAGCACCAAGAAGATTATTGAGGTTACCAACTTCATCAGCAAGTTCGATTCCGAGAACCTTCTGAGATTTGCAAATGTATCCTGCTTCAGATAGCTTCTCAAGAGCAAGTTCTGGATCAGATACAACCATTCTTACGATACCATATTCAGCACTGTCATTTGTAACAGAACCAAGGATATTGATATCGTTGTCTTTTAATACTGAAGTCATTTTATGGAACTGACCTTTAGCATTTTCTGCGAAAACAGATATTTGTTTTAACATAACATCCTCCTAATATTTGAGCTGTGATCACCTCGGTCACAGTTATAATCCTATGCCCCATTGTAGCAGAATGTTGTCAGGTTTGCTACAAACAATTATAATAGTTATGTTGGCACAAAAACTAGTAAAAGGACGATACAAGTGGCATTTAAGAATACATCGGAATATCCAGCAAAACAAAAACAACTGAATGAGGATATCAAAAACGGCACTCTTAAACAGTGCTATCTGATATATGGAGATGAAGTATATCTCAGGAATCAAAATAGAGATAAGCTGAAAAAGGCTCTGGTTCCTGAAGGCGATACGATGAATTATCAGTTATATGAAGGCAAGGATATAAATCCTGGTGAAATCATTGATATGGCTGAGACACTTCCTTTTTTTGCTGACAGGAGAACGATAATCATTCAGAATAGCGGACTGTTCAAATCTGGATGCCCTGAACTTGCTGAATATATCAAAAAGCCTTCCGAAACAGCTTATTTTGTATTTGTTGAATCAGATGTAGATAAGAGAAAGGACATGTTCAAAGCTGTTCAGAAGATTGGACTTGATCTTAACTGCGAGACTCAGACGGAAGATATACTTAAGAGATGGGTAGCAGGTCTTTTTGCCAAGGAGGGAAAAACAATATCTCCAAGGGCTCAGGCAGTATTTATCGACAGAGTTGGTACAGATATGGCCAATATCAGCAATGAAGTAGAAAAACTTATCTGTTATTGCATGGACAAAAACGAAGTTACAGAACAGGACATAGATGAAGTATGTGCCAACTGGCTTACTAACAGAATATTTGATATGACAGATGCAATTGTAGAAAAGAATCAGAAAAGGGCAATTGATCTCTATTATGATCTGCTGGCGCTCAAAGAGCCACCTCAGAAGATAATGGGACTTATATCAAGCCAGTTCAATCTAATGTTGCAGGTAAAAGAAATGTCCGAAAGCAGGACAGATCTGGCAACTATAATGAGCGTAATCAAACGTCCCAAATTTGTTGCCAATAAATATATTAACTGGACCAGAAGATATACGATGCAGGAAATAAAAGACACACTTGAAATGTGCCTTAATAATGATCTTGCAATCAAGACAGGTAAGCTTGATGCGGTAATAAGTGTAGAAATGCTGATAGTCAAAGCTTCAGCCTGATACATTTGATCATATAATTTCAAAATAAAGGGGAGACAGAGTATGCAGGAACCAAAACCACAGGAAATTTACAAACATTTTAAAGGAAATTTATACCAGATAATTACAGTAGCAATACATTCAGAAACACGTGAGAAGATGGTCGTATACCAGGCTATGTATGGGGACTTTAAGGTATATTGCAGACCGCTTGATATGTTCATGTCTATGGTAGATGCAGCAAAATACCCAAATCATGCCGGAGAAAAAAGATTTGCTTTGGTAACTGATATCCAAGACAATTCTCCAAAAATAGATTATAATAGTAAAGTTGTAAATGATGAAAAGGTCATAAAGCCAGAAACTACAGCGGGTAACGTACTAGATAAGAGTATAGAAGATGAGGCAGCAGAGCTTAATCTTGATCCTCTAGTAGTTAAATTCATGGATGCTTTTTCATCTACAGACAGACTCTCAATACTTGAAAAGCTGAGGCCTACGATCACTAATGAAATGATTGATCTGATGGCGATGGCTGTAGATACTGAAATCAGAGAGGGAGATGTCCTGGACAGGTACTCTGAACTGAAGGATTATCTACTTACAAAGGAAAAGTATGAGACAAATAGATTGAGGAGTTAAAATATGAAATTATTATCAATAGCAGTACCTTGCTATAATTCAGAAGCATACATGAGTAAATGTATAGATTCTCTAATTATAGGAGGTAAAGATGTAGAGGTAATCATTGTAGATGACGGTTCAACTGATAGAACTGCAGAGATAGCAGATCAGTATGCAAGTGATTATCCAGATATAGTAAGGGTTATACATAAGAAGAATGGCGGACACGGTTCAGCTGTTAATGCTGGTATTGAGAATGCATCAGGTCTTTACTTCAAAGTTGTAGATAGTGACGATTGGGTAAAGGAAATAGCATATAGAAAAATACTTACTACATTAGAGGAACTTACTGGTGGCTCTGAGAGACTTGATCTTCTTATCAGTAACTTTGTATATAACAAGGAAGGTGAGAACCGCCATAAAGTAATGCGTTATAATAGAATGTTCCCAATTGAGAAGATGTTTACCTGGAAAGATGTTAAGAGAACACCTAAGGGACACTACCTGTTAATGCATTCAGCAATATATAGAACACAGCTTCTTAGAGAATGTGGATTAAAGCTCCCTGAGCACACATTCTATGTGGATAACACTTATGTATTCAATCCACTTCCATTTGTTAAGAATATGTATTATCTTGATGTTAATTTCTATTCATATTACATTGGAAGAGGAGATCAGTCTGTTAACCAGGATATTATGATTTCAAGAATTGACCAGCAGATCAAGGTTAATAAGCTGATGATTGATTATTATGTTGAGAATCTTGGTATGATCAGAAGTTCAAGAGAAAGATATAAATATATGTTCAACTATCTTGAAATCATTACAGCAATTACTTCTATTCTTGCAATCGCATCAGGAACAGAAGAAAACCTTGCCAAGAGAGTTGAGCTTCTTGAGTATATTAAGAGTAAGAGTTTCCTGTTATACATGAAGATTAGATACAGTATAGAAGGAACATATATCTATCTTCCAGGAAAAGGTGGCAGAAAGATAACTCTTGCCGGATATAAGATTCTTCGTAGAATTTATAACTTTAACTAATAATGAAATAAAAATAAGCTGTCGCATAGGTATAACCTTAGCGACAGCTTTTAAATTTGAAATAATAAAATTAGTTTGCAAGGCGATTTTCACGCTTTTTTTCACTACGTCTGATTGAGTTAACAACAAGGTCTGTTCTGTAGAAAACAACATATGCAACTATTGCACATATGAAAGCTGTTGTTACATCAAATACAGAGTGCTGTTTTACAAACATTGTAGATAATATAATTGATATAGCAACTCCTGTAGATACATTCTTGAATGCTTTGGAGAAGCGGTTACTCTTATAAATAGCTATCGCTGCTCCTATTGAATTGTAGCAGTGGATACTTGGCCACAAATTAGTAGGTGTATCTGAATTGTATATCATAACTACGAGTCTGGTAAAAATGTTATCTCTCGGCATTGTAGATGGTCTCAAATACTGAATGTTTGGAAAGAATGTTGAAATAAACAGGAACAATGTCATTCCTGTTATAAGGAAAGCTGTTAACTTGAAATAGTCTTCCTTATCATTTTTGAACAAAAAGTAGAGAACCGTTGCCGAAACATAGATAAACCAGAACAAATATGGAATAATAAATATTTCCAAAAATGGAATCTGGTCATCCAGGTTCGTATGTATAACCGTATAATGAAGCGGATTGATATTTTCTATATATGCAAACCACTTAAGATAAATTATTGCATAAATAAAAAGAGGTAACCCGCATCTGATAGTTTCTGTTAGCCACATCTTTGTGGTGGAAACACTTCTTTTGCTCGCAAAGCTTTCTTTCATAATAATCTCCATCCAATACAAAAAACGAAAGAATCTTGGTTAAAACATAAATCCCAATACAAGTTACAATATAATCCAATTTGTTACAAAATTCAAACGTCAAACCGCCTAAAAAAGATAAAATTATTATAAAGAAACATGTAAAAATGTTTAAACTTCAGAATATTTAAATAATTGAGGACATTATATTATAAGTGAGAGCTTCTGCTGAAGGCATTCCAAAGTTATACTATCTGATTTTACCTGAACTTCGCCATCTGTATGTACCCACATTGGTATATGAGTATTTATAGTGACTTTACGGGCTGTTACATGCTGTATGCCTTTAATCCAGTAATGCTTGCCGACATAAGCAAGAGGAAGGGCCACGAATATTCTGGCAATTGGAAGAGCACCTACTATACACATGTTAAATAAGCCGTCTGTTAGATCTGCATCTGGAGCAAATTTAAATCCGCCGCCTTCATAATGGTGAATCATTGCAGCTACGAACAGAAAATGATCCAGGTGGATAGGCTCATTGTCATCTATGATGATGTCGCAAGGAATTTTATCGGCTTTTAAAATCTGTCTGACAGCGATTGTAAGATATGTGAGTTTACCAAGACCTATTTTATTAAGGAAATTCTTGGTACCTGATGAAAGAGCCTCTTCACATACTGCAGCATCAAAGCCGATACCTGCACTTACGTCAAAAATTCTGGTATCTTCAATATTATCGTCATGAAGTCTTGAAAGATCTTTGGTCTTCTTATTATATGTAAGTTTTCCAAGATCAAGCTTTCTAATTACTTTGCCGTCCAGAATGTGGTCAAATAATTCTACAGGAGTTTTTGGAAGACCAAGGTCTCTTGCAAAATCATTACTAGAGCCAACGGGAACATAACCTACAACAACTTTGTCAAAATCGACTATTCCTGATACGACTTCATTAAGAGTTCCGTCTCCGCCCATGACTACGAGTTTTAATGGCAGCTGATCTTGAGGAAAATCCTGAGAAGTCAGCTTTTTGGTGACTCTAAGAGCATGACCTGGACCGACTGTAAAGACAACTTTATAACGAATGTTTTCAGATTTAAATCTATTTTCCAGCTGAGACCAGAGACTTTCCCCGTGACCTGATCTTGCTGATGGATTTACTATGCAGTAATACAACTTTTTTCCCTCCAACAACGATTCAAAATATTCCTTAAAATCAAGTATATCACATGTAGCTTTTTTTAACATAATATGATATGCTATCTCAAGTAGCGCGCTTTAACACATTACATTGTTACACTAAGCGCTGCGGGAGAGTAAATTCGTTGATTTTAAAGTACCAGGAGGAAAACTTAGAATGTATTCATTAGATGAAGTAAAAAAAGTCGATCCTGAAATTGCAGAAGCAATTGAAGGCGAGATGCAGCGTCAGAATGATCATATTGAGCTGATTGCATCAGAGAACTGGACTAGTAAGGCTGTTATGGCAGCTATGGGAAGTCCTCTTACAAACAAATACGCTGAAGGTCTGCCAGGAAAAAGATATTATGGTGGATGTCAGGTTGTTGACGTAGTTGAAAATCTTGCAAGAGAACGTGCTAAAAAGCTTTTTGGCTGTGATTATGCTAACGTTCAGCCACATTCAGGTGCACAGGCTAATCTTGCTGTACAGTTTGCACTTCTTCAGCCAGGTGATACAATCCTTGGAATGAACCTTAATCAGGGTGGTCATCTGTCACACGGAAGTTCAGCTAACATTTCTGGTACATATTTTAATGTTGTTCCTTATGGTGTAGATGAGAATGGTTTCATCGATTATGATGAACTTGTCGCTCTTGCCAAGGAGCATAAGCCAAAGCTCATTATTGCAGGTGCTTCAGCATACTGCAGAACAATAGATTTTGCTAAGTTCAGAGAAGCTGCGGATGCTTGCGGAGCTGTTCTGATGGCAGATATTGCACATATCGCTGGTCTTGTTGCTGGTGGTGTTCATCCAAGCCCATTCCCATATGCAGATGTTGTTACTACAACAACACATAAGACACTTCGTGGACCAAGAGGTGGTCTTATCTTATGGAATCAGAATGCACAGGATAAGTACAAGTTCAATAAGGCCGTATTCCCAGGAATCCAGGGTGGCCCACTTGAGCATGTTATCGCTGCTAAGGCTGTTTGCTTCAAGGAAGCTCTTGAGCCAGAATTCAAGGATTATGCCAAGAATATCGTTGATAATGCTCAGGCTCTTTGTAAGGGACTTATGGACAGAGGTATCCAGATTGTATCAGGTGGTACAGACAATCACCTTATGCTCATCGATCTTACAAACTTCGATCTTACAGGTAAGGATGTAGAAGCATGGCTTGACGATGCTCATATCACAGCAAATAAGAATACAATTCCTAACGAGAAGCAGTCACCATTTGTAACTAGTGGTATCCGTCTTGGAACACCTGCTGTTACAACTCGTGGAATGAATACAGAAGATATGGATCAGATAGCAGAAGCTATCTCAATCGTTATTAAGGGTAAGGGAGAGCGTAACGATGAAGCACGTGCTATCATCAAGAAGCTCACAGACAAGTATCCACTTATCTAATTCATATTGAGTATATTACGCCTTCGGCAAAGCTTTGCCGGAGGCGTTTTCTATTTATTTATGAGTAAAATGCTATGCAAATTCCTTTTTATGGCTTTTCTCAAAAAGAAATAAAAAAATTTTTTTCAAAATATTCCTCTATAGTTTGATGAATTGTCTTATAAATTTGACAATTTGAAATATCAAATTCCCTCCTCAAAAATATGTAAAAATAGAAAATTTTCACTAATCATAAGGCTTTGGATGAGATTAAGTTTAAAGCATAAATTGTGTATAAATAATATACAATTAGAATAATAATTACATAATTAAACAATTATCGATATAATGTATGTGACAATAAAAATAATTTTCTAAAAATGTATTGACAATTTGAGACATGTTATATATAATACAATTATCAAATAAATATAGATTATCACTTCGATCCGAACGGTTTGATTATAGATCGAAAGAAAGGAAGGTACACTCCAAAGGGACATTAAATTAAAATATTCAGGGAAAGGATGGTACGGACCACCAGAAATTTGATAAATTCTAAAAATTATTTGATGAAAAATCAGTTATTTAATTACAACGCACTCTAGACCATATAAGTGGTGCAGACAATATCTACATCTTGTCCCCACAGCATGTAAATGCAAAGTGAAACGGTATTGGATGTGTTGAGAACTTGGAGGACGGTCCATTGGACGTAGAAGAACAATTTTATAGTGTAAAGTAAGAGCGAGAACTGTTCATAGGTATTGAGTTCTCGCTTTTACTTTGCCTTTTTTTAATAGGAAAATGCTCTGCAAATTTCCTATTAAACAAAAAGCACTCCGTTCAGGATGCGCACCTCGCGGAAATGAATTTAATTGTTTCGCAATACCGCTCGGCGAGAAGAGTCGCAAGTGACTTTTTATTCTGATTATAAAAAATAAAGTTGGTCGGATTTGCTATATTTTGTATTCATGTAGATTAGAAAATATAGCCTATATTATATAAGATATAGTAAATAAAAATTGGAATTGAAATAACTGGGGGTTATAAAAATGGAGAGATTTAAACCTGAATATTTACAGACGGAAGATAGTATAACTGTATTCTGGGAAAAGCCTTTTGATGCGCAAAAGGGCGATGTATATAAGATATATGTTAATGGTAAGCAGTATGGAGAAACTGAAAAGACAGACATAAATATAGAAGAACTTGATTCAGACACAGAATATACAGTCATAATAAAATGTTACAGGAATGGAACTGAACTGGATTCATATGAAGAAAGGATCAGTACACTTGCAAAAAGAGTAAGAATAGATGTTACAAAAGAGCCATATAATGCAGCTGGTGATGGTACAACTCTTAATACTAAGGCACTTCAGATGGCAATAGATGATTGCCAGAAAGGAGAGACTGTCTATATTCCAAAGGGAGTATATCTGACTGGAGGTTTGAAGCTTCATAGTGATATGGAACTGTTTATAGACGAGGGAGCAGTTCTACTTGGAAGTGAAAATCCTGAGGATTATCTGCCTAAGATCCATAGCAGGTTTGAAGGATATGAGATGGAATGCTATCAGAGTCTTTTGAATCTGGGTGATCTTGATCATGATGATGGATATAACTGTATTAATGTTGTTATAAGAGGTAAAGGTAAGATTTCTGGTGGCGGTAAGACACTTGCGAGAGCAATTATAGAATCTGAGAGAAAAAGACTAGAAACTGAAATAGCAGCTCTTGGGGATAAGATTAAAGAGTATGAAAATAACGATACTATTCCGGGAAGAGCAAGAGGAAGACTCGTAAATATCAGTAATTGTCAGAATGTCAGAATAACAGGACTGCATCTTGAAAAGGGACCTGCATGGAACGTTCATATGATTTATTCTGACAGTATTGTCATGGATAATTGTAGTATGTACTCTAGAGATATTTGGAATGGTGATGGATGGGACCCTGATTCATCTACTAACTGTACACTATTTGCGTGCGTTTTTGATACTGGAGATGATTCAGTTGCAATTAAATCAGGTAAGAATCCTGAAGGTAATATTATTAATCGTCCAACTGAGCATATCAGAATATTCGACTGCGATGTTAAATTTGGACACGGCATGGCAATTGGTAGTGAGATGTCAGGCGGAGTCAGAGATGTTAAGATTTGGGATTGTGATTTGTTATATTCTGCATTTGGCGTGCAGATTAAGGGAACTCCAAAACGAGGAGGCTATGTACAGGAGATACATGTAAGAGATGTTGTAGCACCTAGAATTTTATTCCTGTCAGTTCCATATAATGATGACGGAATAGGAGCGGCCGAGCCACCTAAGTTTGGAAATTGTTCATTTAAAAATATTGTACTCACATCCATGAATCTGCAGGAGATGGAAGATGTACTTGTACCATGCAATCCTATTGAATTTAGAGGCTTTGAAGGTGAAGATTATTATATAGATAATGTAAGTCTTGAAAATATACATATTAAACAGCCAATAGTAGAAGATTTGAACTATGCAAAGTCATGGTATGATGATGGTACAACAGATGGATTTGGAGCAGTAATATTTAAGAGATGCAAGAATATAAATATCAGTAATATAAGTGTTGAATAAGTATGTATTATTGTGATATAACCTTTTGGCTATGCAATTAAATTATTAGTATTGTGCTGACATATAGAAAATGATAGTTATCTGTGATAAAATTTTACATGAAAAATAAAGGGAAAATGTTGGTGGAGCAGATATAAAATGGACGATAATAGAAAGCACGATCAGGATTACGACGAAAAAAGAGAGCGTAGAAGGCAGCGCAGAATGCGTAGCCAGATAATGGCTTATATTCTTATGGCACTACTTCTTGTGGTAGTTATTATCGCAGGTTATTGCGGAGTCAGTTCCATAGGTAAGATGATAGCAGATAAAAAAGAAGCAGATGAAAAAGCAATTGCAGAGGCTGCAGCTGAAGTAAGTGCTGAAATTACTGTAGAGACACCTGAAGAAGATTATGGTGATACAGAAGTTCAGTCAGAAGATGAAATGCTAGAAGAGATTGTTAATACATGCATCTCAGAAATGCCTATTGAAGATAAAATTGCAGGTCTGTTTATAGTTGCACCTGAACAGCTGACAGGAGTAGAAACAGTAGTAAAAGCCGGAACAGCAACTCAGGATGCACTCTCTCAAAATGCAGTTGGAGGAATGGTTTATACTTCCAAGAATATAAAAAGTGAAGAGCAGATAACAGAGATGTTGTCCAGTACAGCATCAATGAGTAAATATCCTATATTTACTATAGTTTGTGAAGATGGAAGCTCAAATGGTAAGGTTACGGATGCACTTGAGCTTCAGACTAATTCACCTGCAGCTATAGGCGAAACAGGTGATACTAATAATGCAACTTCAAGTGCTACTGATATTGCTAATAGACTCAATACTTATGGATTCAATTTAAATATTGCACCATTTGCAAATTGTGGTGACTCTGAGTCTTCATTTGGTACAGATGCAGCTACAGTATCTGGATATGTTAGTGCATTTGTACAGGGACTTGAGAGCAGCGGAGTTAATTCATGCCTTAATTCTTTTCCTGCATATGCAGATACAAGTGAAGCAATGCAGACAACAGAAATCAGCCTTGATGACTTTAGAGCTGGTGATATGCAGGTATTCCAGGCAGGTATCTCTGCTGGTGCTGAAGCGGTAATGCTCAGTAATGTATCAGCGCCTAATATTACAGGTGATAATACTCCATGCTCACTCTCTGCAAGTATCATTACTGATATTCTTAGAAATGAGATTGGATTTAATGGAATCATAATTACAGGAGAGCTTGATGAAAAGAGTATTACAGAATATTATACTTCAGATCAGGCAGCTGTAATGGCTATAGCAGCAGGTGCTGACATGATTTATATGCCGGAAGATTACCAGGCTGCATATAATGGAATTCTTGAGGCAGTTAATAATGGAACTATTTCTGAAGATAGAATTAATGAGTCTCTTCATAGAATTTACAGAGTTAAATATCAGGGAAAAGTTACAGAAATAGCAGAGGAGTCTGAAAGTTCAGTAGAAGAAACATCTACAGAAGAAGCACAGACAGAAGAAAGTGCTACAGAAGAAGGCGAGAGTACAGAAGGTACAGATGAATCTACTGAAGAAACATCAGCTGAATAAAAATATTATATTTAATAGTGATATAGAGCATCAGGTCAAAAGCACTCCGTGCAGGATGCGCACTCGCGCGAAATGTAAATGCTGCAAAATGCAGCCGCGCTCGGCGCGAGAATGTCGCTAGCGACATTCTTTGTTCCAAACAAAATGGGCTGTACCTGAAATAATCAGATACAGCCCTGAGAACGTTTAACGATAATTTCTATTTATTATGCAAACAGATCAGTTATGGATGAGTATCCAGATGTTGAATATCCGCCGCTATTTGTATAACTTGATCCGCTTGTCTGGCTGGCAGATGCACTTTCAATAAGAGATGCATATGTTGATACCTGCGAGCCATATCCATTGTTGCCACTGAATACTGTCTTTACTGTTTCCATATTAGCAGAACTGAGCTTGTCAGAATCTACAGACAGCTTGCCTGTACTGCTGTTAACAGTGATACCTATCTGTGACAGGGCATCTGAATAGTTATTAGTAATATTTTTTAGAAAAGAAGCTCTTGTAATAGTAGTAGAATCCATTGAATCAGAAGTACTATTAATAAGGCTGTTATACTCTTTTACAAAGCTCTTAACTGCACTTGTTATCTTGGAAGTATCATATTCATAAGAGCTTGATGTAGTTCCATCCTCATTAGTTGTAGTTGTAAACTTCTTGTCATATATATTGGAACTGCTGGAACTCAGTTTATCTGATACGTCTCCCAGTTCCTTGGCATCTGAAGCAATCTGACTTGCTGTCTTAGCTGCTGATGTTACTGAGGATGAAGTTGTTGAAGTACTATCTGTATCTTTGGCTTCATCTGTAGAATCAGAGCTTTCGCTATCTATTTTCGCATAATATGCCTTAACGAGTTTGGAATAAGATCCATTACGAATCTCGGCATAATCATTCATTAAATTAGAAAGTGATGAATATAGATTTGATGTTGAACTACTGCCAGAAGTTCCGGGAAGGCTACTGAATAGAGTAGAATAATCCATATTGACGTTGATACTCATAATAATCACTCCTTTGATATATGTAGCTGTATCAGCTCAAAAAAGCATCCATGCTTAATTTACATAGTATCTCTACTTATCTTATAACATTTATCGGAAGATATATTCAATTAAATTAGTGGTAATTTATGATGAAATTTATCTAAAGATGAAACCGCTAAGTAGTTATGTATTCTTGTGGCTTCAATCAGAAACTCGCAGAAATTGCGAGTTTCTGATTGAAGCCACAAGAATATATACTTGATTTTGCCTATAATGATTTATATAATTCATAAGTGTGTATTTAAATATAATAACGTGAGGTAGAAAATGAGTTGGGAAGATAATGTCAGGAAGGTTGTGCCTTATGTTCCAGGCGAGCAGCCAACTAACAAGAACATAATTAAACTTAATACAAATGAGTGTCCATATCCACCAGCACCAAAGGTTAGAGAGCTCATTAATGATATGAAATATGAGGATTTCAGGTTATATCCTGATCCAGAAGCTAAGTCACTTGTAAATGTACTCTCTGGGTATTATGGAGTTCCATCAGATCAGGTATTTGTAGGAGTGGGATCAGATGATGTTATTTCTATGGCATTTCTTACATTATTTAATTCCGACAAGCCTATTCTGTTTCCAGATATAACATATTCATTTTATGATGTATGGGCTGATTTATACAGGATTCCTTATAAGCAGATTCCTGTAGATGATGAGTTCAAGATTCATAAGGAAGATTATTACGGCGAAAACGGTGGAATTATTTTCCCAAATCCTAATGCACCAACAGGTGTACTTGAGGATCTTGACTTCGTTGAAGATATAATTAAGCACAATCAGGACGTAGTAGTTATAGTAGACGAGGCGTATATTGACTTTGGAGGTAAGAGTGCACTTCCTCTTATTGACAAGTATGATAATGTATTAGTAGTTCAGACATTCTCTAAATCAAGAGCAATGGCTGGAATGCGAATTGGTTATGCGTTCGGTTCTAAGAAGCTGATCAAATACCTGCAGGATGCAAAGTTCTCATTTAATTCATATACTATGAACAGACCATCACTTGCACTTGGAACAGCTGCAGTAGAGGATGATAAATACTTCAAAGATACTTGTGGTAAGATTATTGCTACAAGAGAGCGTGTAAAAAAGGAACTTACAGAACTTGGATTTGAATTCCCTGATTCTAAGAGTAACTTTATTTTTGCAAAGCATAAGGAAAAATCCGGTCAGGAGATTTTCGATGCACTTAAATCAAATAACATCTTTGTCAGACATTGGAATAGTCCTAGAATAGCAGAATACCTTCGTATATCTATAGGTACAGATGCTGAAATGGACGCTATGCTTGAGTTCCTTAGAGGATATCTTAAGTAAATAATAATAGAGGGAAAGATTAGAGAGAAAATTTATGTTTAAAAAGTATTTGATGATATTCCTGGTATCAATGGTGCCACTTATTGAGCTTAGAGTTGCAGTTCCTATGGGACTTGGAATGGGACTTAATACACTGCTTACTTATATAGTATGTATTATTGGTAACATGCTTCCAATTCCTATTATTTTCTTTTTTGCCCGTAAGGTTCTTGAATGGGGTAAGGATAAGCCAGTAATAGGCAAGTTCTTTACATTCTGCCTTGAGAAGGGGCATAAGGGTGGAGTTGCCCTTAAAGAGAAGGCTGGACGTGGTCTTTATTTTGCACTGTTCCTCTTTGTAGGAATTCCAGTACCTGGTACAGGTGCATGGACTGGAACACTTGCAGCAAGTATTCTTGATATGGAATTCAAGAAGAGCGTAGTTGCTATTCTATGTGGTATCGTTCTTGCTGGTATTATCATGGGAACAGGTACATATGTAGTTATGTTCCTTGCACAGCTGTTTGCATAATAGATGCAGAAGATAAAAATAGGAGATTTAAATGGAAGCATATACAGATTTTGCTTATGTTTATGATACCTTTATGGATGAGACGCCTTACAGTGAGTGGGCGTCTTTTCTGTCAGGTTTAATTAATGAATACGGAATATCTAAAACCTATGCGGACGGAGTATCACCTAAGGATGTTGATCCGCTTACTCAGGAGAGAAATCTTGTAGTAGAACTCGGATGCGGAACAGGCTCTTTTACCGAAGAGATGGCAGCTCTTGGTTATGACATGGTAGGTATTGATAATGCTGATGAAATGCTGGGTATAGCCATGGACAAGAAAGTTGAGTCAGGATTTGATATAATGTATCTGAATCAGGATATGAGGGAACTGGATCTGTTCTGCACAGCAGGAACAATCGTAAGTGTCTGTGATTCAGTTAATTATCTGTTAGAGGAAAAAGATATTATAAAAACCTTCAAACTTGTAAATAACTTCCTGTATCCTGAAGGGCTCTTTGTATTTGATTTTAATACGGTTCATAAATACAGAGACATAATAGGAGACAGGACTATAGCTGAGAATCGTGAAGATTGCAGTTTTATATGGGATAACTATTATCACGAAGATACAGAAATCAATGAGTATGATCTTACAATTTATGCAAGAAGCGCTTCTGATGAGAATCTGTTCGAAAGAAGCTGTGAGACACATTTTCAGAGAGGTTATACTCTTAGCCAGATGAAATCTTATGTCGAAGAGGCAGGGATGATATTCATAAAGGCAATAGATGCGGATACGCATGGTGAAGTAAATGATAGCAGCGAGAGAGTATATATCCTCGCTAGGGAACATGGTAAGAAAGTAGGAAATTAAATGGCAGAATATAAGGATTATATGGTAAGAGCTACAGCAGCAAATGCAATGATAAGAGCATTTGCAGTTACTTCAAAAGACACTGTTGAAAAGGCCAGAAAGGCTCATGGAACAAGTTCACTTGCAACAGCAGCGCTTGGAAGACTTATGAGTGGGGCTCTTATGATGGGTGACATGCTCAAGAATGACAAAGACCTCATGACACTTCAGATTGAGGGTGATGGACCTCTTGGCGGCATTACTGTTACTACAGATAACAAGGGTAGAGTTAAGGGATATGTTAGAAATCCTAACGTTGATCTTCCTAAAAAGGAAAATGGTCATCTTGATGTAGGAACAGGTGTTGGTAATGGAACACTCACTGTTATAAGAGATACAGGTCTAAAAGACCCATATGTAGGAACTGTTCAGTTATATACAGGTGAAATTGCAGAAGATCTTACATATTATTTTGCAGCATCTGAGCAGACTCCATCATCTGTTGGTCTTGGAGTTCTCATAAATACTGATTATACAGTTAAGCAGGCTGGAGGATTCATTGTACAGCTGATGCCAGGATGTGACGAAGAGACTATTACAAAGCTTGAGGATAATCTCAAGAAAATACAGTCGGTTACAGATATTCTAGATGCAGGTAAGACTCCAGAAGAGCTGCTTCAGATAGTTCTTGAAGGTTTTGATATTGAATTTACAGGAACAATGCCAGTACAGTTCTATTGTAACTGTGACAAGGACAGAGTTGAGAGAGCGCTTATTCTTCTTGGAAGAGATGAAATTGATGCTATGATAGCAGAAGGTAAGACAGTTGAACTTAAATGTCATTTTTGCAATAAGTCTTATGACTTCAGCGTTGATGATCTCAAGGTAATAAGAGGTAAGACAGCTCTTAAGAAATATAAGAGACCAGAGCCAGAGGCTCCAGTTATTACAATGGAAATGGTTCCAGATGAAAACGGTGAAATGAAGCTGGAAGCTAGTATAGATAATTCAGATTCTAAAGATGAAGAGTCAAAAAACTAATCATTTTATATAAAATGACTGAAAGGCGGATACGGTATGAAGCACGGTTTTATCAAGGTTGCAGCAGCAACTCCTAAGATTAAAGTGGCAGATCCATTTTATAATGCCGAGCAGGTAATTAAGCAGATAGACGAGGCACAGGGGAAAGGTGCCAAAGTAATAGTTTTTCCGGAACTGGTTCTTACAGGTTATACATGTAATGACCTCTTCCTGCAGGATGAACTGTTAGAGGGCGCATTTAATGCACTTAAGAAAATAGTAAAGCATACAGAAGGCTCAGATACAATTTCTTTTATCGGCCTTCCATATGAAGTTAATGGCAAGCTCTTCAACTGTGCAGCTGTTGTACAGGACGGAGATCTTGTAGCTATGGTGCCAAAAACATATATGCCTAACTATGGGGAATTCTATGAAGTAAGGCATTTTGCAAGTGCATCTGAGATAGAAGAAGGCTTCTATGTAGAATGCAGTGACTGCTCTAATGAAGACGATGATGAAGAAGATTATTCATTCTTTTTTGGTAAGACTATTCTTGATCTGTCTCAGACTATAAAAGGGTTCAAGATTGCCTGTGAGCTCTGTGAAGATCTGTGGGTACCAAATCCTCCTAGTACAGAATATGCGCTTAGAGGAGCAAATCTAATAGTAAACCTGTCTGCATCTAATGAAACAGTAGGTAAGGACAGTTATAGAGAAAGTCTTGTACAGGCAACAAGTGGACGACTTGTATGCGGCTATATCTATGCATCTGCAGGTGAAGGAGAATCTACTCAGGATCTCGTATTTGGCGGCCACAATATAATTGCAGAGAACGGCTCTATTCTGGCTAAGCAGCAGCTCTTTGAAAATGGCATAACATATGCTGATATCGATATTCAGAAGCTGAATCATGAGAGACGCAGAATGAACACATTTAACGTCGCACATAAGGAAGACGATGATGCTATCACTATCATTGAGCTTGATATGGATAGAGAAGATACTAAGCTTACAAGACAGTTCTATGGAAAGCCATTTGTACCAGCTGATGACAGAGAGAGAACAAAGAGATGTGAGCAGATATTTGCTATTCAGTATCTTGGTCTTAAGAAGAGACTTGAGCATACTGGTTGCAAGACAGCTGTAATAGGTGTTTCTGGTGGACTTGATTCTACACTTGCACTTATTGTAACAGCTAAGTCTTTTGATACACTTGGGCTAGACAGGAGCGGTATCATAGCAGTTACTATGCCATGCTTTGGTACAACTGACAGAACATATAATAATGCATGCAGACTGGCAGAGACACTTGGATGTACACTCAAGGAGATTAATATCAAGGAAGCTGTTAGAATACATTTCAGAGATATTGAGCAGGATGAAAATGTACATGATGTAACTTATGAAAACGGACAGGCAAGAGAACGAACTCAGATACTGATGGATATTGCCAATAAGATGGGCGGTATGGTAATCGGTACTGGAGATATGTCTGAACTTGCTCTTGGATGGGCTACATATAACGGTGATCATATGTCCATGTATGGAGTTAATGTAGGTGTTCCTAAGACTCTTGTAAGACATCTTGTAGCCTATTATGCAGATACATGCATAGTTAGTGAACTATCTGCTGTACTTAGAGATGTCCTTGATACACCTGTAAGTCCAGAACTCTTACCACCAGTTGATGGTAAGATATCTCAGAAGACAGAAGATTTGGTTGGACCTTATGAGTTACATGATTTCTTCCTGTACTACATGCTCAGATACGGTTTTAGACCAGCCAAGGTATACAGACTTGCACTAATAGCATTTGATGGTATCTATGACAAGGAAACAGTTCTTAAATGGCTTAAGACTTTCTACAGAAGATTCTTCTCACAGCAGTTCAAGAGATCATGTCTTCCAGATGGTCCAAAGGTAGGTTCTGTAGCAGTCAGCCCTAGAGGTGACCTCAGAATGCCTTCCGATGCAAGCTCAAGATTGTGGATGGATGAGATTGAGGGACTTGAATAAGAAGTTATTATAATTACAAAAACTTCCCACTCCAAGAAGTAGATGACTGTTTCATCTCCTTCCTAAGGGGTGGGAAGTTTTTTTGATAACAAAATGGCAGTTTTTGTGCTTGATTTACCTATATCAGGCTATGTTTGTAGTGATATTATATATGATGAGGATGTAAGGGGTTAGCAATTGGAGGTTACTAATTAATGTTCAAATTTCAGACAGCAGTGCCAGAAGAGGTTGGCGTTTCATCATATTCAATAATTAATGCGCTTAGGAAGATAGAGGACAGACATGTTCCACTTCATGGACTTATAATAATGCGTCATGACAAGCTCATATATGAGAAATATTATGCACCTTATCAGAAAGATACACTTCACAGAATGTTCTCTATTAGTAAGACATTTACAGCTATTGCTATGTCAATCCTTGAAGCAGAAGGAAAGATCAGCATTGATGATAAGATATGCGACTATTTTCCAGAATATGTTACAGAGGATACACATCAGTGGATCAAGGATATGACAATACGTAATATGCTTGAAATGCGTACCTGTCATGCTTCATCTACTTACAAGGTAGATATGAAAACAGACTGGGTTAAGAGCTTTTTTACAGTAGAGCCTACTCATAAGCCAGGAACTGTATTCCATTATGATACATCAGCGCCACATACACTGGCTGCGCTTTGTGAGAAGATTACAGGAATGAAAATGCTTGATTACCTTAAGGAAAAAGCATTTAACTATCTTGATTTTTCTAAGGATTCATATATGGTTACAGATCCATTTGGTGTATCTATGGGCGGAAGCGGCCTTATGGCAACTCCAATGGATGTTTTTAAGGTGCTGTATCTTGTTTATCATGATGGCAGAATTGTCTGTAATGATGGTAAGGAGAGGCAACTCATTGATGCAGAATTCATAAAGAGAGCGACTACAAACATTTCTGATACTGTTGTTACCGGTCCTATCCCATCTGAATGTCAGGGATATGGAATGCAGATCTGGATGAATGAAAGAGGCGGATATGTATTCTATGGAATGGGTGGACAGCTCGCTATTACTCTTCCGCAGGAAGATATGCTCATTATGACAACTGCAGATACCCAGGGGATAGCTGGTGGTAATGAAGTTATCTATGATGCGATATATCATGAAATCCTTGATAATCTGGACGGACAAAGTGATGAAGCAGAACTTAAGAAAAAAGCTGGTATAGAAGTAGATAATACAACTGATTCATATACTGAGCTTGCGAAGTTTTCAAACAGCCTTAGTATAAAGGCGCCGCTTTGGCTTAAGACAGGAATTACTTGTTATTCTAAGGATATAAATAATGAATATGAGCTTGATACTAATGATTCAGGTTTTGATAAGCTTAGATTACAGATAATAGATGGAATTGGAACAATAGATTTTATAGGTAATTCAGAGAATGATTTTAGCCTTAAGTTTGGACTTAATGAAATGCAGCAGGGAAATTTCCCTAAATATAATAATCCATACACAGCAGGTGCTGTCTGGCTTAGAGAAAAAATTCTGTATATAAGATTTAATCTTATTGGTGAGAGCGTAGGAAGCGTTCACTTAGAACTCTATATAGATGATAATGACATTACGGTATTCATGAAAAAGGTTGAAGAGACATATTTCAACGAGTTTAAAGGTCATTTGTATGGCAGGCTTAAATAAATCAATGTAATATTATATTTAATAGACGTAAGAAGAACATTTGTGTTGTCTTTAGGGACAATGGCGTGTATAATTTAAATGCAATTATAGCATCTTGGGGAATTGTGAGTAGGGTACAGAAATTGAATGGGTATAAATAAGGAGAAGTCATACTAGTTCTTTTTATAAGTAAGACGATTATAAAGACTTTTTTGTTTAAGGAGAGTTATAAATGTCATCAATATTGCAGGACGATCAGGTATTTAATAATGAGGTTCCATTTTGCAGAGTATATTCATTAGAGAGCAAGAAGGAACTCGAGAATAGATTCCTGTCACATAGAATTTCATATTACATAGAATGGCAGGATAAGAACTGGTTTCAGCGACTTTTTTCTGGTTCCAGCGACAAGATAGTATGTACGTTCAAGCTTAATAAAGCAGATATCGAAAGAGCCAAAGATTTGATTGAAGGTATCGACGGACTTAAGCTTAAAGGTCATGACAAGAAAAATAAAGCTGAGAAGTCAGAGTAATTAATAGAGTTATTTGATTCCGGGGAATTTTTGTTCCCCGGTTTTTTGTTTAATAGGAATTTGCTCTGCAAATTTCCTATTAAACAAAAAGCACTCCGTGCAGGATGCGCACCTCGCGGAAATGAATTTAATTGCTTCTGGGTACCGCTCGGGCGCGAAGAGTCGCAAGCGACTCTTTGTTTTTGAATAGGAAATTGCTTTCCTATTCAATAAAAAGCACTCCGTGCAGGATGCGCACTCGCGCGAAATGTAGATGCTGCTAAAATGCAGCCGCGCTCGGCGCGAAGAGTCGCAAGCGACTCTTTATTTTATTTAGTATATAAGGAGATTTTGAATGGCACAGTCACGTAATAATATTGGAAAGTCCTCAGGCAAAAATGGAAATCCAAAGGGTGGTAATAAATTTAAGGCAGGCCAGGGAAGTAATAATTCTGCTAAGTCTGGATTTGGAAATAAAACAAAAAATGGTTACAAAAAGGATTCTGGAAAGGAATACAATTCTTCTAATAAAAGTAAGAGTAGTAAGAATAATAAGAATCTTTCAGATGAGGAAATTGCTTTTCAGAATATGAAGTCTGGTAAGAGAGCTAAGGCTTTCTATTATGACGAGATGTATTTTGATGAGAATATAGAGTTTGATTATGATTTCAGACCAGGTAAGGGTAAGGATTCTGGTAAGGGCAAAAAAGATAATGCCCCAAAACGCGGAAGCTATAATAAGCAGAACGTTGAAAAGCGTTATGATAAGAAGTCTCGTTTTGATAAAAACAGAGATGATAATGATGCAGATAAGCCAAAAAAGAAGAGCAGATGCCCTTATTTCAAGAAGTGCGGTGCATGTCAGATGATAGATACTCCTTACAAGGAGCAGCTTAAGATCAAGCAGGCGCGTGTTGAGGAGCTGATTGGGCAGTTTACCAAGGTTGATTCATTTATCGGAATGGAGAAGCCAGAGCACTATAGATGTAAGGTTCATGCTGTTTTTACCCATGATAAAAAGGGTAATCCTCAGACTGGTATATACAGTGAGGGGACACATGATGTAGTGCCTATAGACAGATGCTATCTTGAGGACGAGAAGGCTGATGCTATTATCAGGACTGTAAGAGATATGCTCAAGTCATTTAAGATCAAGACTTTTGATGAGAACAATGGCTTTGGGCTGTTCAGACATATTCTTGTAAGAGTTGGCCGTAATAGCGGACAGATAATGGTTGTACTTGTACTGACATCACCTATTCTGCCATCCAAGAATAATTTCGTTAAGGCGCTTCTCGACAAGCATCCAGAGATAACAACAATAGTTCTGAATGTTAATGACAAGCAGACTAGTATGATTCTGGGTGACAAGGAGAAGGTTCTCTACGGACCAGGTTATATTACAGATACACTTTGTGGTATGGAATTCAAGATTTCGCCAAAGTCATTCTATCAGGTTAATCCTGATCAGACAGAAGTTCTATATTCCAAGGCTATTGAATTTGCTGATCTTACAGGTGATGAAGTTGCACTTGACTGTTATTGCGGCGTTGGTACAATTGGAATAATTGCCAGCCCTCATGTAAAGCAGGTTGTAGGTGTCGAACTCAACAAAGACGCAGTTCGTGATGCCAAGATAAATGCCAAGATGAATAATATCAAGAATATTACTTTCCACTGCATGGATGCCAGTGAATTTATGGTAAATCTTGCAGAAGCAGGTGAGAAGGTAGACCTTGTATTTATGGATCCTCCTCGTTCAGGTTCTACACAGGTGTTCATTGATTCATTATTCAAGTTGTCACCTAAGAAGGTTGTCTATATTTCATGCAGCCCTGATTCACTTGCAATTGACCTTGCAATGCTCAAAAAAGGTGGTTACAAGGTAGATAAGGCAGTACCTGTAGACATGTTCCCATTTACCAGAAGTGTAGAGACGGTTGTTCTTTTGTCCCAACAAAAGCCGGATGACCATATCGAGATTGAGATTAATCTGGATGAGATTGATGCTACAGGTGCTGAAACAAAAGCTACGTACAAGAAGATTCAGAACTGGGTGCAGGAAAAGTACGGATTTCATGTAACAAATCTGAACATTGCTCAGGCAAAGCAGAAGCATGGGATTATAGAGCGTGAAAACTATAATAAGCCAAAATCAGAGAACAGCAGACAACCGG
>CAMJFD010000028.1 GCA_946404845.1 uncultured Butyrivibrio sp.
GCAATTCCACTGTCCTCATATAATGGATTCTGTTTTACATCAATTCTAGGAGAATCAATATGAGCACCAAGGATATTAAGACCATTTTCAAGTGGATCTGAACCCAGCTGGAAGATTACGATAGACTTGTTCATCCAAACGCTATATACCTTATCTCCCTTTTTAAGCTTTGTATTATTCCTGATGAGAGTGCTAAGTTCCTTGTATCCATTAGCCTCTACTTCGTTAACTATTGTGTCAATTGCTTCACGCTCTGTTTTTGAATTGTCCAGGAATACCTTGTAACCATCAGCAAACTTATAAGCATCCTTAGTCTGCTTCTGATTATAGGTAGCCCATGTGTTTTTTCTGTTCATATGTGTTACCCTTTCTAATAATTTATGCCTAATGAAATCTCTTACCAGAGTAATAGATAAAACCAAAGAAATAAAAAACGATAATTAAATCATTAGTTTATTTATCTCACAAATTATAATAGCACATAGATAAATAAAAACAATCAATCGTACACAATTTCTTATTATTTTTATGTTAAATTTACTATGGTCTAAGATACCAAAAACCTGATGCCAATTCTAATGTACTATCTATATCCACAAAAAATGCCTTAAATACAATCTTTGACAAACCATATACCATCATCTAATATGAGTTTATATTATCTATAAAACAATACACTTAATGCATAGAGGAATTATCAATGATTCATGTCACAACCTGTGGTTTTGATTCAAATCACAAGAAACCTTGTAATATAGAATACAATCTGGCCTCAAATGAATATCTGGCACTTTTTATAAAAAAAGAATCATGGTATTACCTTGATGATGTTAGATCAGAAGCTCATCCAAATATGGTAATCATATATCCACCACTATCACACGTTCATTATGGCTGCGATTTTCCCGGATATAATGATGACTGGATTCACTTTTCTTTAAAAGAAGATGATTTTGGCCTTTTTGGTTCATTATCAATTCCTCTCTATAAGCCATTATATCCATACGATTTCTATTATTTATCTAAAATAGTGGAAATGATGTCGAGAGCATTTCATAGAATAACAGAACATTCAGATGATATTATTAATAACTATATGCACTTGCTACTATATTCGCTTTCCGACCAGCTACTTCAGGCGCCTTACGAACAGATGCCCAAATATTTCTATGAACTGTCTCGTATAAGAACAGAAATATATAATGCTCCAGCCAATGACTGGCAAGTATCAGAACTATCTAACAGATTATTTATAAGCATCTCGCACTTTCAGCACTTATATAAGAGTTTTTTTGATACATCCTGTAGGCAAGATGTCATAAAGGCAAGAATTAAGCTAAGCCAGTTCTATCTAGTCACAACAGATATGAGTATACATGAAATAGCAGATAACTGCGGCTATGACAATGAGCTTCATTTCATGCGACAGTTCAAAAAAAATGTTGGCATAACGCCTACAGAATATAGAATTAATAATAAATCCTAAAATCGAGTAGGCTGACTCCTACTCTATATAAATATAGGCACGAGAGTTTCTAAAAAAGCTGTGAAAGTTCAGCGTATAAATATCTGAACTTCCACAGCTTTTAAATTCTATATATGACTTAAATCAAATAATTATCAAGATCTAAGTTCGATTCCAAGGCTTTCAAGACCATTAAGAATCTTCTTCATTGATGAACTTACTTCATCATCAGCAAGTGTCTTTTCTTTATCTCTAAATGAAAGAGAATAAGCCATTGACTTAAAGCCTTCCTTGATCTGTGAACCTTCGTAAATATCAAAGAGCTCAAGTTTCTCAAGTTTCTTGCCGCCACGCTGCTTGATCATTGCTTCGATATCACCTGCAAGGATGTTCTTAGGAACTACCATGCTAATGTCACGAGTTACAGCTGGGAACTTAGCAATTCCTGAGTAAATTCTATCGAATTTAATATTAGGCATAACTGCTGGCATATCAATAACTGCAACATATGTACGATCTCCAAGTCCATAATTATCAGCAACTTCTGGATGAACTTCACCTAGATATCCGATAACTTCATCATTGTATTTAACAAATGCCTGTCTACCTGGATGAAGGAATGGCTTACCTGACTTAGGATCAAATGTTGTTCCTTCAAGCATTCCGAAGCTGTCAAGAAGCTCCTCAACAACGCCCTTCATGTTATAGAAATCGCCGTCTCCATAGAAACCAAGTGTGAGCTGCATTCTCTCATCTGGAAGCTCTGTTAATGGAAGTGATTTTGCAACATAAATGTTACCCATCTCATAGAGGCATACATTCTTATTTCTTCTGTTATAGTTAGTTGAAAGGCTTGTAAGCATTCCGTTAAGAGAAATAGTTCTCATAACTGAGAAATCTTCTCCAAGTGGATTAGAAATCTTAATAGCATTTCTCTCTGGTGCATCAGCTGCAAGAAGGAGCTTATCAAATACCTTTGGACTTTCAAATGAATATGTAAATGCCTGTGAGAAGCCGCAAAACTGAACTACTTCTCTGGCTTTTTTCTCAACAGTGAGCTTAAATGTAAGCTTACCTGCAGAAGCTCCACTATTAGGAAGAGTTGTAGGAATCTTGTCATAACCATGGAATCTTGCAATTTCTTCTGCCATATCACACATACCTACAAGATCCTGACGGAAACTTGGAATTACAAGTTCATTTGTCTTCTCATCAAGTGTTACTTCAATTCTCTTATAGATATCGAGCATCTCTTCTCTGCTTACATCTGTTCCAAGAAGAGCATTCATTCTCTCTGGCTCAAATGGAATTCTTCTAAGAGGTGCAAATTCATTACCAACCTGAACTATACCTGATGCAACCTTACCACAACCAAGTTCATCAACAAGCTGACAAGCTCTGTTAATAGCATCAAGTGCATTTCTAGGATCAAGTCCTTTTTCAAAAAGACCAGAAGCATCTGTACGAAGACCTACTCTCTTAGCAGACTTTCTGATATTTGCTCCATTGAATGTAGCTGCTTCGAAGAGAACAGTCTTAACATCACCTGTGATCATTGAGTTCTCACCACCCATGATACCAGCGATACCTACAGGTTTCTCTGCATCACAGATCATAAGTACTTCACTATCAAGCTTTCTCTCCTGACCATCAAGAGTTACAAATGTATCACCATCCTGTGCTCTCTTAACGATAATCTTGTTACCGGCGATAGTGCTGATATCATAAGCATGCATTGGCTGACCATACTCAAGCATTACATAATTTGTGATATCAACGAGATTATTAATAGGTCTGATACCTGCACTTGCAAGTCTTCTCTGCATCCACTTTGGTGATGGCTCAATCTTGATATCTGTGCAAACTCTTGCGCAATAATTTGTGCAAAGATCTTTGTCTTTAATTTCTACAGAGATGAAGTCCTCTGTCTTGTCTGAAGTCTCATCAAATTTAACTTCTGGCATATTAAATGGTACATTAAATGTAGCAGCTGCTTCTCTTGCAATACCAAGTACGCTGTAGCAGTCTACTCTGTTAGATGTGATTTCATATTCAAAAATAGTATCTCTAAGTCCAAGAGCTTCTACAGCATCTGAACCAACTTCTGGATCTGTATCAAATACATATAAGCCGTTCTCTGGAGCTTCTGGATAGAATTCTCTGCTAGAACCAAGTTCTTCTATAGAGCACATCATACCAGCACTTGGTACTCCACGAAGCTTACCAGCCTTAATTTTAATACCTTCTGCTGGATTTGGGCTTCCATCATGTCCACCAGCAACTCTACCACCGTCAAGAACAACTGGAACCTTAATTCCAACTTCTACATTTGGAGCTCCTGTAACAATCTGAAGTGTCTCTGTTCCTACGTCTACCTGACAAATTACAAGCTTATCAGCATCTGGATGCTTTTCGATAGATTTAACCTGTCCAACAACTATTTTTTCAAGATTCTTATCGAGTCTTGTGAAATTCTCACCTTTTGTTCCAGAAAGTGTAAGTGCATCAAGAAATTCCTGATCATCTGCCTTAAGAGCTGGAACATATGCTTTTAACCAATTATATGAAGCGTTCATTATTTTTCTCCTCTATATCTCTACTAATGATTTTTACATAAATGCTGGTACTAATACGCAATTAGAACTGATCAAGGAATCTGATATCATTTTCATACAGAAGACGCATATCATCGATTTCATATTTCAGAAGTGCAATTCTCTCAAGACCAACACCAAAAGCAAATCCAGTATACTCATTAGGATCGATACCGCTCATCTCAAGAACGTGAGGGTGAACCATACCACAGCCAAGGATTTCAATCCATCCTTCGCCTTTACAGAATCTACATCCCTTACCACCGCATTTGAAGCAGCTTACATCCATCTCAGCACTTGGCTCTGTGAATGGGAAGTGATGTGGTCTGAACTTAGTCTTTGTATCTGGTCCAAACAGTTCCTTGGAGAACTCAGCAAGTGTTCCCTTAAGATCTGCAAAAGTTATATTCTTATCAACTACAAGTCCCTCTACCTGATGGAAAGAAGGTGAATGTGTAGCATCAACTTCATCTGCTCTGAATACACGACCAGGAGCTATCATCTTGATAGGCAGCTTACCTTTCTCCATCTCATGAACCTGAGTTGAAGATGTCTGTGTACGAAGCAGGATATCGCTATTGATATAGAATGTATCCTGTTCATCCTTGGCTGGGTGATCAGCTGGAATATTAAGGGCTTCAAAGTTGTAATAATCCTTCTCAACTTCTGGTCCTTCTGCAACTTCATAACCCATACCTACGAAAATTCTCTCGATTTCTTCAAGAGCGATTGTATTAGGATGGCTGTGACCAACCTTATTCTTTTTAGCTGGAAGTGTTACGTCAATTACTTCAGCCTTGAGCTTAGCTTCACGTACGGCTCTTTCCATCTTTGTCTTAGTCTCTTCCATAGCCTTTTCAATCTCGGCTCTGGCTTCATTAACCATCTGACCTACCTTTGGTCTGTCTTCTGGTGCTACATCTTTCATACTCTTAAGGATACTTGTAAGTTCACCCTTTTTACCAAGTATGTTTACTCTGATTTCATTGAGCCCGTCAAGGCCACTAGTTTCGCCTATCTGTTTAAGAGCTTTACTCTTAATCTCATCAATCTGTTCTTTGATCATAACTAACCTCCAAAATCTCAATCATTATTAATCGAACAAAGAGTCGCCTGCGACTCTTTCGCGCCCGAGCGGTATTGCAAAGCAATTTCCTATTAAATAAAAAGTCCCATACATCAAAAGATGTATGGGACGAATAATCTATTCCGCGGTACCACCCGTATTCCTGCATTTAATGCAGACTCTCATAACGCTTAACGTGCGCTCACGTCCACAGGCTACTATAATCTAATTCACCTAGGCAGCTCCAGTGCGAAATTTCCGTTTTACCTTTACCTTAGCCGGCTTTCAGCCGATGACCAGCTATCTCTTTATAGGAAAATAAAACATCTTCGGATTAAGTATCCGACACCTTCATAGCCTTTAAGACTTTTTAATTCTTTATAATTTTAATACATGAAATCTAAATGTCAAGTTATAAATTATTTTAGTTCAAAATAATCAAAATCTGCATATATGCCATCTCCAGTAAGGTCCTGGGCACATATACCTATCATCGCACCAGTAAACCACCCCTGATTACAAGCTTCATCTGACAAGAATCCAGCATCAATTACAGATCCAATTTGGATCATGTTATCTACCTCTCCAATTGAATAATAACAGCTTACATTACCTTTATTTATATCCATTTTAAGTTTAACTGCCTTATTCCTTTCAATTGGAATATAATCTGTAAGATACTCTGCCTTTTTGTTCTCATATTTTAACAGCGTTATGCATTTACCTACATCTTCATCATGACTTACATGCAGATAGATATAATTCTCTGTATCATACATGAATATGAGCCCTGCCATTTGCTTGAATACTTCAGGTTCAAACTCCATATAAGTCTCTGCTGTCATATCATATTCTGTCATTCTACGTGCTATAAGACTCTGCGAAAACTGTGATGCAAGTCCGCTCCTGCCATACATTCTAAGCCATCCAGGTCTTGCACATAGAGAAATATATCTCTCATCCATAGGAATCCTGAGAGACTGATAGTCCAGATTAAGCTTATCTGTATCAAAATCATCCCTAATTAATTCAGGCTTACTTACAGCTATTGAGTTAGCATCTGAACCTTCTGACTTATTATAATCTTCTCTTTCATCAGGCTCTAAAACATATTCCTGAGGAACAGAAGTAATGCTATTATCCATAGATGAGTATAATACAGGCCAGCCGTCATCGGTCCAGATTACCTTTTGAATAGCTGTTTCTCTTCCAAGCATATATCTCCTCAAACCAGCAAATCTCGCTACATCCATAGGGTTCATTTTATTACCAGGTGCAGGCCTTCCGCACAAATGGACCATATACCACTCTCCATTTTCTGTTTCTACAAGATCTGCATGACCTGATTTCTGTAATGTAATATCCGGATAGTGCCTTGATGTCATTATTGAATAAGCATCACCTTTTTCCCACTTGGATGGTTTTACATCATACATCTCATAAGGCCCCCATATATCTCGAGAGCGTAGAACAGACTGTCCATGAGCCTCTCCTGTTCCTGTATCAGCACAAAAAAGATAATACCAGTCATTTCGCTTTAAGATATGCGGTCCTTCCAGAAATATATCATCAGCTACATAAATATCTCGTGCCTTTCCAGTCATATATTTATGTTCTGCATCATATTCCTGTAATATAATTCTGCCTGCATACTTCTTGGGCACTCTGTGATCAGTTACCATAGACACCATATACTTACGTCCATCATCATCATGAAAAAGAGATGGATCAAAACCATAGTTATTAAGTGCAACAGGCTCGCTCCATGGACCATGTATATCATCTGCTGTAACAAGATAATTCTCAGTATCATACATATTACAATAAAAGGATCTGACAATCGTATATAAGAGATAAAAAACTCCCTTATCATAGGTAAGACATGGAGCCCATATTCCCTGAGACGGTCCTACTCCCCTTAAATCCAGCTGACTTGTTCTATTAAGTGGATATTCTATAAGTTCCCAGTTCACAAGATCTGTTGAATGATGTAATCTGACTCCCGGCCACCATTCAAACGTTGATGTTGCTATATAATAATCTCCGCCTACCCTGATAATAGATGGGTCTGGATGAAAGCCTTTCAATATTGGATTCTTAATCATAGTGCTGTTGTTTCCTCCATACATACAGATGTATTTTAAATAATCTTTACAATTTGCAATCTATTGCAAGCTTGATTGCACCAAGTATTCCCTGATCATCGTTGAGACTTGCAGTACATATATATGTTTTGATATTTCTAAATTCTCTAGTATCAATATATCCGCCGACCATCGAAGCCACTTCTTCTCTAATCATATCTATCAGTTGATTTTGGTGCATAACTCCGCCACCCAGAATTATCTTCTGAGGACTAAGTGTCATAATATATGTACAAAGGGCCTGAGCAATATAATATGCTTCCAGTTTCCATACTGTATTATTATCAGTTAACATCTCAGCCTTTTGTCCCCATCTCTTCTCAATTGCAGGTCCTGCTGCCATACCTTCCAGGCATCTTCCATGATATGGACAATTACCGGCATAATTATCATCTGCTCTTGGATTTACAATTATATGTCCCAGTTCAGGATGCAGCATTCCATGAAGGAGCCTTCCCCCTGTCATAACACCTCCACCTATTCCGGTTCCTATAGTCAGATATATAACATCTGTAAGACCTCTGGCACATCCAAAGGTAACTTCTCCTAAAAGTGACCCGTTTACATCAGTATCAAAACCGCAAGGTATACCTAATGCCTCACTAATAGTTCCTAAAATGTTGTAATTTCTCCATGCAAGTTTGGGTGTATTTAATATATATCCATAAGTAGTTGACCCTTTATGCAGATCAATAGGTCCAAAACAAGCTATTCCTAATGATTCCAGCTCATATTGACTAAAATATTCTATAATTAAAGGCATTGTATCTTGTGGGGTTCCAGTAGGGATTCTTATTCTATCAAAAATATGTCCATATTCATCGCCAATAGCACATACCATCTTGGTTCCGCCAGCCTCTAGTGCTCCATACATCATTTATGCTCAATCCTCCATTTACCACATATTTGTCCCTGTATCTGTCAGTTTCCAGATAGCTTCTATAAAGTAATAATCCGCATAGTTCATGGTCATATCATGATCCTTGCTATAATATGCCGCAGAACATCTATTAACTATTGCATCTGTTGAAGTACTATAGTCATTTACTCTTTTATCCAATGTCTTTAGAATATTGATTGCAGTTTCAAGATATATATCACTATGGCCATTCTCTGCCACCTTTGATAATTCAATTAGTCCACCTGCTATTACACATGCTCCGCAGCTATCTTCCACCTGTGGCATATCCGGCTGCATGAAATCTATTGGAATGACATAATTATCTGATATCTGCTCTAAACAATAATCTGCTACATGACATGCTGTTTCCAGATATTCTTTTTTGCCTGTATGTAAGTAACTAAGACAAAATCCATATAATGCCCATCCCTGTCCCCTTGTCCAGGCTGATTGTATACTATAACCCTGTCCTGCATAATTTCTGATATATTCCCCGGTATCAGGATTGAATTCCCCAATATGAATTGATGATCCATTATCACGTATGAAATATTTCATAACAGTATCTGCATGTGCCATGGCAATTTCCCTGTATCTTGGATCACCGGTTTCTTCTGATGCCCAATACAGAAGAGTTATATTGAACATGCAATCTATTATGGCCCATCCTCTCGTATCTACATCAGGAAGGTCATTCCAGGCTCTTATATATCTGCCATTTATATTGAATCTTCCAGCAAGAATATTCGCTGCATGAAGTGCTATAGTTCTGGATCTCTCATCTCCAGTAATTCTGCACTCTGCAACAGCTGTCGGCATGAACATAAATCCAACATCATGATGAAGTCCTTCAAATATATCAAATGTCTTATTCAGTTTGTTCAAACAGTCTTTGGCATTTGTTATATATCTTTCTTCATTTGTAGCCTGATATAGCATCCACATGATTCCACCCCAGAATCCATTTGTCCACCATTTAAGACCATTATCTGCACTAAATTCCACAGATTCATCACTTTTGTCATCATATATGCCTTCTGCGTTTGTAGTATACGGTATTTTACCCTCATTCCTACGACTTACGTATTCCATTTTCTTGATTATTCTGGTTTTAACATTCTCTGCCCAGCTTCTATATTCTGTCATTATCTTTCTCTCTTTTCTTGAATTTTCAATTGATAATACTCACTAATTATAGTTTTTACAGGTATTTCAATACAATTGTCTGAAATGTTATTTACTTACATATTCTGCAATTATTAATTTAGCTTTTTTGATTCTTCTGAGATTTTTTTGCTATAAACAAGGATTATTTATATTTAATAAAAACAGTGCATATGCAACCATAAATTAAAAAAAGAGAAAGGGAAATCTTATAGAAATGAATGAATATCTCACAAATGGAAGTATATGGACAGATACTGAAGGAAATGTAATTCATGCACACGGAGGCCACATCATATTCCATAATGGCACATATTACTGGTATGGAGAAAACAGGACAGATAATAATTATGTAAGTGTCTATAGCTCTGCAGACCTTATGAACTGGAGATTTGAAAATAATGTTCTGACTGTTTCCAGCAAAACTGCATCTCATAGAATCAGAACCAATACTATGCTGACAAATGAACAGGGTGGCAAAATAAATATTGAAAGGCCAAAGGTTATATATAATAAAAAAAGTAGCAAATTTATCATGTGGATGCATGTAGAAAATGGTGTAAACTATGACCTTGCGGCATGTGGTATTGCTATCTCAGATACTCCAACAGGTAATTTCACTTATTTGGGATGCTTTAATCCATATGGCTATATGTCCAGAGATTGTACGCTTTTTGTAGATGATGATGAAACTGCTTATTTCATATCATCTTCAAGAGACAATGCTGATATGCATGTTTACAGGCTTACAGATGATTACCTGAATATAGACAAATTGGTCAATAAATTATGGCAAGGTGAGTATAGAGAGGCTCCTGCAGTCGTAAAAAAAGATGGTGTATATTACATGTTATCCTCCTACTGTACCGGTTGGGATCCAAACCAGTGCAAGTATGCATCAGCACCATCAATTGTAGGCAAATGGTCCACACTATCATGTGTTGGAGATAGTACGACCTATAGGACACAGCCAGCATTCATATTACAGACAGAAACCGGCAACATCTATTATTATTCAGACAGATGGAACGGCGATGACTATGACGATTCCAGATATGTAATACTCCCACTTATAATTAATGATAATAATGCAGTCCATTTAGATTATCAGGATACCATCACTATAAAATAAGAATAAAGGAACGAATCCTCGAGCTAACTCGGGAGTTCGTTCCTCGTTTTGTTGTAAGCAGCTCGCAAAGCGAGTAGATGACTGTTTTGTCGCATGGATGAGTGTGGGAAATTTATATGTTATTTTTTTTAGTTTTTACTTACTATTCGCCCTTTAAATATACTTATATTATTTTACTGTAATCTTACATTTAGCAGTATATTTACCATCTTTTGTTTTAACAGTAATTGTTGCTGTTCCCTTCTTTTTGGCAGTAACTAATCCATTTGAACTAACTGTTGCAACTTTCTTATTACTACTCTTATACGTTACAGTCTTAATAGTAGCATTTGAAGGTTTTACAACTGCCTTTAGCTGATAAGTCTTACCTTTTTTCAGCTTCTTGGAAGTCTTCTTGAGTTTAACTCCTGTAACCTTTATCTGCTTAGTAACCTTTACCTTACATTTAGCTGTATACCTGCCATCTTCTGTAGTTACAGTAACAGTGGTACTACCTACCTTTTTGGCTTTTATAAGTCCATTTGCGTCAACTGATGCTATCTTTTTATCAGAACTTTCAAATACTACATTCTTATTAGTAGCATTGTCTGGCATTACTGTTGCTATCAGCTGGTAACTGCCTTTTTGACCAATCTTGACAGACTTCTTATTAAGCTTAATGCCTTCTACTGCAACTGAAGTCTCTACAACATCATTATCAGCAACAGGTCCTATCGTACTTCCACTTTCTGATGAGGCATCACTTGAAGGCTTTGTATTTGATGTTTCAGAAGTTGCTGAATCTGATGTTCCTGCATCATCTTTCTGGTTCTCATCATCAACTGCAAACTTTCCATATATTTCAACTTCTGCAATGTCACCCTGCGCTGCTCCATCTATTTTGAAATACCTATACGGAGTACTATCCAGAATGTCTGAGCTTCCGTATTCAATCCAGGTATTCATAACAGCTCCGCTTACAGCAGGAGTTATTGCTACCCAGTTCACATTACTATTTGCAGACTTTGAAAATGTACCATCCTCTTCAAATACGAGTTCATCATTAGTTCCGTAGAGAACTGTACCATTTAATCTACTCGCATGATTAGCTGCTGTTGATCTTGGCATAAACAATACTTCAGATACACTTACAGCATTTCCTTCGCCGTAATCAATCACATAATAGTCACCTTTAGAATTTGCAAGGTCCCCAAATGTTGATGAATCTCCGTCAAAGAGATATCTTGCACATTCAAATGCTGTACTCTTTTTGTCCCAGGAAATACTGGTAGCTACGAGCCTTTCAGCTACGCTTAGCGTATCTATATAAATATCACTATTTATGAGCTGCAAAGCAGATCCATCTGTAGTTCCATACATTGTATCTCCTATAGTTCCATCAGCTTTGGTATAATTAACCACAACACTAACATCACCAGGAGTTGTTCCGGATGCTAATACAGTATTGGCAACCCATGTACTATCATCCTGCTGAACTGCTGTTATTTCATGCCCCTGTATATTAACTGTTACATAAGAAACAGGCGCCTTTGTCCTGATAGTAACAGCAACTGTGCTGTTCATCTTGATTCGTCCATTATCTGCACTATCAGAAGTAAGGCTTATAGCCTCAATTGCATTTCCAACTTCTACTCTTGTACCCCAGATACGTAGTTCAGAAAACTCCAGCATATAACTGTATGCACCTCTTAAACTTTCAGGATACTCAGTTGTCTTCTGAATTTTGAAATATCTGTATAGTTTATCCTGCTTATCCTCGGTAGCATCCACTGTCTGAAATGCCATAGTATATGCAGCTTCATTAGCTGTCAGCTGTTCCCAGTTAGTCTTATCATTTGAACCAAATACCTGTACACCTGCAACTCTGTCAGCAAATCCAAGTCTTGCCTTAAAACCAAACTTTGTAGCTGATACCTTATAATCTTCTCCAAAATCAATAATATGATAGTTATACTTACCATCAATTCTGTTACCAAATGTAGGATCAGAATCAACCATATTTCCAATATTGCCAAATGTGGAACTTACTACAATCTCATTTAGATCAAGAGAGTCACCATCTGTATATAAGTCGTCTTGTAAAAGTGGTGATGCAGGTTTTAAATTATAAGCAGCTATGCATAAACTATTTAACTTGTCTGCAAAAGTGTCATCATCTAAATTCAGACTGCTTATCGCATCTTCTTTTGCTAAATTATATTCCTGCAAACTGCAAGTTATATATGTCTTATCATTACTGAAATTAGCACATGCAATATCAAGAGCTTCCTGCCTTGTAGCTGCAACCTTTATAATAACCTTCTTGGCGCAGCAGGCATTATCTGAATACGCCTCCACATAGAAGCTATATGTTCCTGCACTTATATTATTAACAGTCAGCATACCATCTGCATTTATAGCAACACCTTCAGGAGCATCATAAAGTTCATAATTAACTCCTGTATTTGCAGATGCGTTACAATCTGCTGTAAGTGTAGTTCCTGCCACCATAACAGTACTATAATCATCACTTCCTACTGCAAAAGAAACTGCATTAATAGTTCTGTAATCGTTACTATCACTTGCTTTGATATCTATATAGTCAATATCTGTATATGTTCCTGTAACATTGTCAAAACTTAGATAATACAAATCTCCAAAACTCTCTGTATCAGAAGCGGTATAAGTAACATATTTCCATTCACCATTAGTATCCGGAATAATCAATGTACCTTTAAGTCCATTAGTCAGCTTCATTACAGATACTCCATCTGTTCTGACACGAAAAGCAAATGTCTTGTAACTGCTACCTCCACTTGTAATTGCAATCTTACCTGTTCCATTATTGTCTTCGACATGAACATATTTGCACTCACTATCAGATGATATCTCTATAGTTCCATCACCATTTACAAGTGTTCCTCTGTCCTCAGCTTCTACTATATAATCCACTTGCTCTTCTGCGATATAATTATCATCGCCTTTTGCAGATTCAGGAAGGAATAACCAGAAATCTCCGCCCCCGTCGACATTTTCCCAGTTAATATTCTTATTACCATTCCACATGAAGTTAGAAGGGACTTTTTTCATAAATCCTTCCCAGAAGTATGGATAATCTGCCTGGATTTCTCCATCGGTCATACCTTTATTGTATTTATAATAAGTATACAGATCCCAGAAGTTGATTGTTGAATATCTGCCCCTGTATCCTGTTGCAAATTCAGTATAATTATCTATAACAGTTCCATCAGATGTTTCTGAAAACGGTACCTGAACCCATTCAGCATCATATCCAAGCATATATTGGAAGAAAAAGTCAGCTGCATTAATTATTCTATTATCAAGGAATTCATAGCATCCCACGGCATCATCAGCATCAGATACAGTACCATCTTCTGGATCTACAGTTGTTGATTGCCCATTTGTAAGTCTTGCAAGTATAGCTGCATTTGTCAGATCTCCGCATCCATGTGCCTGATCTCGTCCCATTTCAACATGCTGGATAACCGGCTTTTCAAGCACAGTACCTGTTCCTTCTTTCATACCTATTTCATCAATAGTTGTGATTTCTCTGAACAGTCTCTTGATTGAACCATTAAAACCAGGATTTGCACCATCTGCATTTACAGTAAACCATTCTACTGTTTTCTCATATCCTTCAACATCATCCATGAATAGATACGCACTCATGGCACCTATTGTTGTATACAAGTGCTGATTCATAAATTCATCATTGCTACTCATAAATGTGTTAACAGATGGCTGTAACAGATTATTGATAATGCTATCAGTATCTTCATCTGTCCATTTTAATTCCTCTTCTGTATAGCCCTCAGTCACCTGATACGTTGAATATCTCATAATCTCAAGCGCCATACAGAATCTGTTCATAGGTATACCTGTATGAATACAGGCATCTGTAAAATATACATATTTATCCGGAGACAGCTGTTCATAACTGCGTATTATATTCATACAATTCTTACGATATGCATTATCTCCTGTTACATAATACAGAATAGCCTGTGTATATGCTGCAAGAGCATCTTTTATAAACTTAGAATTGGTCCCTTGGGAGTTATAACTTGTATTAACCGGATCAGATAGATTAATTGTTATGCTCTTAGATGCATAAGATGACTCAAGCATATCATTATAGTATGTAATCCATGGATCTTCTCCACTATTTACCATTGTTTGAACCGTATCCAACATATCCTTGGTAAGACCGACACCTGGATGACTAAAGCCACTCTCTTCATTTGTATATTCAACTATTTCTGGTTTAAAATCACCGGAGATATCTGAATTTAATGCTGAATCTTCATCTATAATTATTATTTCTGATTCTTCTGTGCTTGATTCAGAACTTGAATCTGAATTTGATTCAGAGCTTAATTCAGAAGCTGAATCCATAGGTAAATCTGCATTTTCATCTAAGCTGGAGCCTGAACTGGAATCTGCACTACTATCATTGCTTTCAGTATTACTTATTTCAATATTGTCTGTTGATTCAGCCTCATTACTGCTATCAGATGTATCTGTATCTTCCATAAATCCTGTAGATGCATCTGTCTGCCTCTCTGTTTCAGTACTGTCAATGTCCATATCATCAGTAATATCTATATCTTCTGCATCAAGAATAATATTTTCGTTATTCTCTGATTTTTCTTCCATAGCATAAGACCTGATATAGTTACTGTTTACATTACATGCGTTTGCCACAATTCCCAAAACCATTACCGCAGAACTAATTCTAACCTGTAGTTTTCTTTTCATATTTTTCCCTCAATATTCTTTAATCAATACCTACCCTGTCTGTGTATCTTCCCAATTTAATATTGGCCTCATCCATAGATCTGCATCTATGACCATTTCTAGTATAATTAGAAATATGTACATCCCTGACCACCATATCATCATCATAACCACCTATATATGATGGAATTTCGTCTTCTCCATGATAATAGATATTACTAATACGAATATTCTGAATCAGCTTGCCCGGAGCAAGATTATAATCCTTATTCCATCTAACCTGTATATCTATTACCTTGCCATGCAGGAATGGCTCAATATTAATATTTTCATACGTCACGTTATCAACTGTATTCTTATCTCCGGCATTAATTGCCAGGCATCCCAGATATCCCGCCTGTGGTTCATTATGCTCTAGAATATCAATATCTCTGAAGTGTATATCTGAAATAGTGTCACCCTCATGCTCATGATCACCATGAGTTCCTATCATGGTTGGATGAGCAACATCTGCCCATAGCACAATATCTTCCACAATGATATCACTACTGTCACCATGATTGTCCCATCTGCTCCCATATATTGCTATGCAATCATCAGATGTTCGCAGGAACCCACCCTGTATATGAACATGCTGACAGCTCATCATATCTATTCCATCACTCCATCCTTCGCAACTAAATGATTTGATATTATGAATCTGTATTTTCTGACACTGTCCCATATGAACCGTATAATGACACGGATTTATAAAAATAATATTCTCCAAAATAATATCTTCAGAATGACTAAGTCTTATACCATTAACACCATTAAAGCGTTCAAATCTGGCCTGATAAAAAACAGGTCGCCCCCATATTTTGATATTCCTTACATTTCTACATATGAATCCACCAATAATAATGGCTCCGCCCTCCATATATATTTCAGTATCACTTGGAATATCCATTACGCATTCATCTACATAATAAATTCCAGGAGTTAACCATATTTTTTTCTTAGATTTAAATTCTGCAGTTTCAAAAATATCAGGACCTATAAAACCAGCTTTTTGTAATGATCCCTCGATTTTCAGATATTTAGATGATGCCTTTTTATCTGCAAGATCATCTATATCTCCAGCAAACAAATGCAGGTTATGATACCTGTTCTTGTTAAGTTCAACTGAGACATTCATTGGCCTGTCCAACCTGAATCTGATCTTTTTGGTATCATTTTCCGGAACGATATTATATGAAAGAGGTCTGACTACTGCTTCGCATATATAAAAAGGTCCCGATACTTCAACTTCAACGCTTCCTGCAAAATCAAAATAAGCCATTGATGCATATCGAACATCATGCATATCCACTTTTACCTGATATGTAGGAACTATAATCCATTCTTCATCACCAATAGCTCTTACCTTTACTATGTAATCATTTTGTAAAACGGCACCCGAAGGTGCCGCATATACATTTACTTTATTGTTATTTGAATCAATTTGAATTTTTTGCATCTAAAAACTCCTGAATCTGCTTAACTAGTTCTGCTCTTACAGCCTCAAGGCCAACCTTTTCGGCTTCTGTATGCCACTCAGCAATCTTCTGTGCTGCAGTCTCTGCGTCATACATAGAAAGTGTCAACTGTAATTCATTAGAAAGAGCAGATATATTAGCTACTTCAGTTTCTACACTTGATGCATCAAATACAAATCCTGCAAGAGGACTGAGCTTGTAAGTAGACTCATCCAGAATGTAATCATACTGAGAGTTAATAGCTTCATCATTCATAACAAATTCAGACTTACGAACATAATTAGGATTCAAAGTAAATGAATAAGATGGCATGAAATACTTCTTATCTTCTGAAATATCTGTTGCAATATATCCATCAGTTCCATTTGCTGCCCAGTCTTCTCCCTCGATACCTAGTTCAAATAGATCATGAGCTTCCTGACTTCCAAACATCCAATCCAGGAACTTCATAGTTGCATCAACTTTGTCAGACCATTCAGGAACTACAAGCCAGTTATTAGTAACCATGTCACATACAACAGCACCCTCTTCCTGATTACGCTGTGCATCATCAATTACATAGAAACCGAATTTGGCATCCGGATTACTCTCAAGTGCTGTCTTGACCTTAGATTCATATTCTGTAAGTGCACAATATGTAATAGCTGCATCTGGTTCAACTACATCAGTTGTACCACGTGACTCAAACAGATAATCATTCCACTTGGTTCTGTCCTGAGTATACTCAGTAATAAAATCATACTGATAACCTTCTGGCATAAGTTCGTAAGCTGTCTCATCATCACCAGCTACAACAGCATTTAATACAGTAGTGTCATCATCACTCAGACCTACATATACCCATGTCTGATCACCAAAGATATTAACATTATCCTGTGTATATACATGATCATGCTTGGCTGTATACCAAGGTGAATCAAGTCTGAAGAAGTTATATAGAGATACACCCTCCATGTCTGGTTCATTTTCTGCAACAGTCTGTACGAAAGCCATAAGACTCTCTTCATCTGTTATAGGATCACAATTATATTTTTCTCTTAAATCTTCTCTATACATGAATCCTCTGGAATCCTCATAGAAAGAGGCCAGATTGATACCATAAATACCTGTCTTATAAGTACCATCTTCCTGTCTAATATATGTAGTCATGGCCTTTGTAAAGTCTTCAGAAAATGCTGCCTTTAAACCAGGATAATCATCATTATTGTAATACTCAGTAAGATCAGCAAAGTCGCCTTCCTGAATAAAGCTTGATAGTCCATGCCATCCACCACAGAACATAAGATCATAGTCTTCCTGAGCCGCAAGTGCCATAGTGAGCTTGTCCTTGTAATCACCTCCTGCTACATATGAGAAATTCAAATGTATCTTACTGAGAATAGGATCGTCAGCTACCATTTCTTCATACTTTTCTACTACTTTGTCCAGATTTCTGTATTCGTTCATAACACGAATATTAAGTGTAACCTCTTCAAAATCTTCTGCAGTTTCTTCTGTTTCTGTTGCAGCATCTCCCACTGATTCTGCAGTAGTTTCTGCATTAGTTGCCCCGCTTGCATCTGCAACATTTGCTCCACCATCAGATGAACTTCCACAAGCTGTCATAGAGAGAGCAAGTGCTGATACAAGAGCTACAGATGTTGCTTTTTTCAATAATTTTTCTTTTTTCATTACTATTACCTTTCTCCTTTCAATCTATGCAACATGGCAAATTGCCATATTGTGCCATTAACCTTTGATTGCACCAACAGTTAGTCCTGATGTGAAATACTTCTGTGCATATGGATACAGGAGCACTATTGGTCCAATTACAACTACTGTAGTAGCCATTCTGAGAGAGTTTGCTGGAACCTCTCCTACAGACATTCCTACTGTTCTTGCCATTTCCTTCATGGCATCCATATTTCTAAGCATCTTCATTAGCAGATACTGTAATGGGAATAATTTGGAATTATCTATATACAGCATTGCATTGAACCACTGATTCCAGTAACTAAGAGCATAGAACAGACCTATAGTTGCAAGTCCTGGCTTTGATACAGGAAGGATTATCTTCCACAGAACTGTAAAATCCCCTGCCCCGTCAATATATGCCGACTCTGACAATTCCTTAGGTATTCCTGCAAAAAAGTTTCTAAGCAGGAACATATTCCATGCACTAAATGCAACCGGTAAAATCAGTACCCATATTGAATTAGTCAAATTAAGTGTCTTACTGATAAGAAGATATGTTGGTACCAGTCCTCCTGAAAAGAGCATTGTGAAATAAGTAAAAAATGTTATTACATTTCTATATTTAAGCTTCTTAAGAGATAGTGGATACGCCATCAGAACAGTCATTACAAGACTAAGTATTGTTCCAAAAACAGTGGTAAATATTGTTACTCCATACGCTCTATAGATTTGTGAATCGCCAAGAACAACTTTATAAGCCTGAGTTGTAAAATCTCTTGGTATAATAGAAAAACCATATTTAGCAAAATTAGCTTCTGTCTCAAAACTACTTCCAAGAATTATTGCAAATGGATATAAACAAAAAACACAAAATAATCCGGCTAATAAATAGACAATTATTGAATATATTTTTTCCCCATTTGACATTTTGATCTTAATATTGCTGCGTGTTACTGTACTCATTCCCTGCCTCCTAGAATATTGCTGCATCTGGTTCAATCTTTTTGGTAATTGCATTTGTAACATATACCAGAACAAGCCCTACTATTGACTGGAAGAAACTGGTAGCGGTACTCATGCCCAGATTATTGAGCTGACGAAGTGCCCTATATACGAATGTATCTACTACATCTGTTGTCTCAAATATAGATGAATTGTCACCTACAAGTGCATATATCATTCCAAAATCACCATTGAAGATCTTACCCACACTCATAAGTGTCAACATAATTGCTGTTGTCTTCAAAAGTGGCAGCGTGAGTTTGGTCACCATCTGCCATCTGGTAGCTCCATCTACTCTTGCAGCCTCGTACATCTCCTGATCAAATCCTTTTATGGCAGCTATATATACGATTGTTCCATATCCTGTACCCTGCCATATTCTTAAGAGAACGAGAATCAGTGGCCACCATTTAGCCTCTGTATAAAAAGAAGGATTATCAAAACCTTTCTGAATAATGAAATTAGTAAGTGTACCTGCGCTTCCTATTATTCCGCTCAGGAACATAGCGACTACTGTCCATGAAACAAAATGTGGCAAAATTGCTATTGTCTGAACCACCTTGTTGTATATTCTGTTATGAATCTCTGTAAATACAAGTGCCAGAACAATTGATAAAAAAGTTGTAGAAGCTATAAATAATACGTTTAGCAGAATTGTATTTGAGAATATCCTGAGAATTCCGTTATAATTAAACAAGAACTTAAAATTATCAAGTCCTACCCATGGGCTTTTCCATATACCCTCTTTGTAACTAAAATCCTTGAATGCGATTAAAATTCCGTGCATAGGATAATAGCAGAAAACCATGATCCATATTATTGGCGGAAGCGTCATTAGGTATAACTTTTTGTTTTTCCATAATTCACTAAATACTTCTTTCACAATTGCATCTCCTTTACTTTCTTTATGTACACAATTATAAAAACAGCTCATTTGGGAAAATATGGTAATAAAACTTAATTTCTGCTACTTTTACATGGATTTTTATAAAAAACAAAGAATGGCTGAAAAAAATGAATTACTCATTTTTTCAGCCATTCTTTGTTATGGTACCCATTTATTTTATTTGACTCTGTATACTATCTACATAAGTGTCAAATCCATTTTCATATAACATTTTATTCAGCTCATCCAGCTTCTGGTCTATATCATCGTAGTATCCACAGACAAGCGGCTGGAAATATTGAAGTCTAATGCTGTCAAGTATATCTATCTCCTTATCTATACTGCTATAACTAATCTCTGAATCATTAAATACATTGTGAAGCGCTCCATTTATAACACTCTCTATCCACTCATTGTGTTCAAGAATCGCATCTTCATAGAACTGTTGATTATAAGGAACTTTTTCTTTGTCCATTATATAATCTCCCATGATTGAATAGCTGAACCTATCTGCACTATCTATACCTTCGTAACTGACCGCGTTATCAATCAGGTGGTAATTAATACCTTCTGCTCCATACAATAACAAATCATAATATCTTGAATCTGTATGTACCTTTTCAATAAATTTAAGAGCCAGTAATGGATTTCTGCATTTAGATGATACTGATATTACTGATGCGCTTGACAGGCTATTAGTATAAAACCTACCTCGCTGAGTTACGTAAGGGAAAAAGTCAAATTTCCAGTCTTTATTAGTATCAGACAGAATTCTTATCGCATTACTGCTAATTGACCAGATAGGAACATTTGTTTCACATGGCTTTTTATCATCTGCCATAAGTTCTATTCCTCTTGTTCCTTCATTATCAGATAACGATAACATGTCAGAAGCAAGTATCCCATCTACTCTCCACTTTTTGATATAAGACAAAATCAGTCTAAATTCATCTGTCTCAAGTCTATTCACCACAGTACCTGTCTCTGTATCTATGACTACAAAAGGGGTTTCCTGCATACTTTCTACTTCTACATATCTCTCATTACCAAGCATTATCCAGAGTGACTGCCATATTCGATTGTCTGTTATAAGAGGATTAGCGGCATATTTCTCATCCTTTTTGGCTCTATACAGATATTCCTCCATAGAATCAATATCTGTCACTTCATCAAGTCCCCATTCATTAAGCAAATCTTTTCGATAAAAAAATCCTTCTGAATCATAAGAAATCTCAATATTATTAAGCTGTGGAATACCATAAAGTTTTCCATCTATCATGCAGTCATCAAGATAATTTACTTCTCCAACTACATAATGATCTGTTAATTCTGGCACCTCATCAAGATAAGATGCAAGATCCATAAAAGCATTTTTGTTAATAAGCTTTTTATAATCAGAAAAATTGCCATTCGGTATAATATCATATTCTCCGGATGCCACAGCAATATTTAATCTCTCCCTTTCGTTCCCCCATGGAATAAATGTAAATCTGACTGTACATCCTAATTCCTCTTTAGTAAGTTTATCTAGTCTCTCATATATTTCACCCATCCCACTTTGAGGTTCAGTTCCAAGCACGA
>CAMJFD010000029.1 GCA_946404845.1 uncultured Butyrivibrio sp.
TGAAAAAGGCAGAATATGCTCTTGTTTGGAGAAAAAATCAGAAGCTGTCACTTTTGTCACAGGAATTTTTGAATTATGTGAAAGATTATACTGAGTCAAATATCAAAAAAATGAGAGATGATAAAAAGAATTTTTTGCGAACTACTGAGTTACTATAAAGCTAACATAATAATTGATATATAGATATTATAAAAGCGTAATTAAGTTATTTTGATTTGGTAATATAAAAAGCTGTGAAATCAGGAAATAAGCCTGGTTCACAGCTTTTATTTACGAATATCATAAAACGAAAACAATACTCAAACGTGAAAACGTAATTATCAGACAGTTTAGGATATTAAGTACATAGTTTAGCAAAATACAAAATAATTTATTTTTTAAACAAAAATCTATTGAAATGTTGTAATTTATTATGTACAATTTAACTATAAAGATTTAGGAAAAGAAGAAAATAGTATACAAGTTGCCGAAAAGACTTAAGTTGTTATGTTCTTTAGATAGTAATATATTTATTATTTTAATCTTTTCTATAATCGAAAAAACATAAACTACCATGATGTGTAACATTCAAAAGGAGGAAGTCTATGAAAAAGAAGTTACTTAGTACACTGCTATGTGGAGTTCTTGCCGCATCAATGCTGACAGGTTGCGGAGAAGTAGAAACATCGGATGACACGGGTTCTGAGGCAGTTGAGGAATCAGCTGATGATACTGCAGAAGAAGCAGAAGAGACAGAATCGGCTGATGCTACTGAAGAATCATCTGAAGTAGAACCAGATGCAGTTACAACAGAGGGAGATCCAAACGGAACACATATGGAAATGTGGTCATTCGTAGAGGCTCATAACACATTCTATGCAAAAATGCTTGAGAAGTGGAATGAAGAAAATCCAGACAGAACGATTGAAATCACATTCACAACATATCCATATGGTGATATGCATCAGAAATTGCTTATGTCTCTTCAGACAGGTGAAGGTGCTCCTGATATCTGTGATGTAGAGATGGGACAGGTTCCTAACGTGTATGAAGGACTTGATACATGGCTTTATCCATTAGATGAAGCAATGTCTCCATATGCTGATGATATGCTTGCATCCAGACTTGCCGCATATCAGGGTTCAGATGGACAGCAGTATGGTGCACCTTTCCATGTTGGTGCTACAGTAATGTATTACAACATGGCAAGACTTGAAGAAGCTGGAATTACACAGGAAGACGTTGATGCTGTAGTAACATGGGATGATTATACAGCACTTGGTGAGAAGTATCTTGAAGCTATAGGTAATGAGGAAGGTAAGTACTTTACATCTGTTGATACAGGTGGAACTGATTGGTTATGGATTGCTATGGCTGAGTATGGTGATGACTGGACAGGTGGATTTGATGGTGAAGCAAATGTACAGCTTGATTCTGTAAAGAATATGCTTACAATGCAGCAGGAATGGCTTAACAGCGGATTTGCGGAAGTTTCTCCAGATGGGCATATCGATCTTGAAGCTGGTTTCCAGAACATTCTTGATGGTAACATTGTTTCATTCCCTAAGGCTATGTGGTACATGAGCAGATTCATTAACTACATGCCAGAAGAAGAAGGTAACTGGTACATCACAAAGTGTCCTGTATTTGAAGAAGGTCAGAACTGTTCAGTTGGTATCGGTGGAACAGGTACAGTTGTTACACAGCAGTCAGTTGATACAGCTCTTGCAGCAGATTTCCTTTGCTATGCTAAGATGTCACCTGAAGGTGAAACAATGATCTGGAATGATCTTGGATTCGATGTATGTAATACATCACTTTGGAGTGATGATTCATTTGCACATGACGAGTCAAACCAGTACAATACATTCTTCCGTAACTATCCATATGATGTTCTTAATGATATCTCAGATCAGATTGGTACAATCATGACGGTTAAGATCAGTCCAACAATTAATGAGTATGTATGTAATACAACTCTTAATGAAGTTCTTGAAGAGGGCATGGATGTAGATGAAGCACTTCAGGAATTACAAGATGCCGTTGATCTTGAACAGTAATTATAGCAATAAATTTTTTAAATAAATAGAAATAGGGCGCCTTTTGATGCAAGAGAGCTTCTAAAGGCGCCTATATTTAAATAGAGGATGGGTTGATTTACTAAAGGGAGGATTTAGCGGCTATGAAGACAAAAAATTTTTTATATTCACAAAAGACCGCACCATATATATTTGCATTACCCTTTATATTAAGCTTTTTAATATTCTGGGTATATCCACTTGTTAGTGCATTTATAATGAGTTTCCAGGATATTGGAGCTATTACAGTTGATTGGGTAGGCTTTAAAAACTATGGCAAGTTGTTAAAAGATAAGGTATTCCATACAGCAATGATAAATAGTTTTGAGTACATGGTATTTACTTGTGCTCTTCTTATACCATTCCCAATGCTTTATGCAGTACTTATGGATGGTAATCTTGTAAAAGCTAAGGGAGTATGGAAAGCTCTTTTATATCTTCCAGCTCTTACTTCTGTAGTTATTTCCGGTACATTATTCAGACTTATGTTCTCTGAATATAAGACAGGTCAGATGAATGTACTGCTCACAATGTTAGGTCTTCCAGCTATTAAATGGCTTAAAACTAAATGGACCAGTGAGATAGCGCTTTTAATGCTATGTTGCTGGAGGTGGACTGGTGTAAATACTTTGTATTTTATGTCAGGTCTTAAATCCATCGATAAGAGTCTGTATGAATCAGCTGATATCGATGGTGCTACAGGATGGCAGAAATTTAAGTATATTACTATTCCACTTATAAAGCCTACAACTATTTATGTTCTGACAATCAGTATTTATGCTGGTCTTGCAATGTTCCTTGAAAGCTTTATGTTATGGGCTGGTAATGATTCACCTAAGAATATTGGACTTACAATTGTAGGTTATCTATATAAACGTGGTATTCAGAAGGATGATATGGGCTATGCATGTACAGTTGGTGTAGTTCTCCTGCTGATTGCACTTGTTATTAACTTCATTCAGTTATGGTTAAACGGAAGCTTCAAGAAGGAGGAGAGATGATATGAGTAATAATGTACAGGCATCAAATTCTTCTGAAGATTTTAAAGGTGGTATGCGTGTTAGAAGGACTATTGGAAGTATTATTGCTACAGCCTTTTTTGCAATACTAAGTTTAATAATTATGTTTCCAGTATTCTCTGGTCTACTTGCTTCATTCAGACCAGGTAGAGAACTTATTAGAAAGGGTCTTAGTCTTAATATTGATTTTTCTGCTATGACACTTGATAACTATCTGTATCTGTTTAGTGGTAACGCTGATTCAAAGAAGTACTGGATGTGGTTTAAGAACAGTCTTGTACTCACAATTGTGAGTGTTGTTCTGACACTTATAATCTGCTACTTTGTAGCATATGGAATTACAATGTATGATTTTGCACTCAAGAATGTATTGTATTTCCTTGTAATAGCAACAATGATGGTACCATTTGAAATATTGTTACTCCCACTATACAAAGAGGTCATTACTCTTCACCTTATCGATTCAATGGCAGGTGTAATACTTCCTGGATTGTGCGGTGCATCGACAATATTCTTTTTCCATCAATATATGCAATCTCTTCCAAAAGAACTGCTTGATGCAGGTAGAATTGATGGTGCAAATGAGTACTATATTTCAGTAAAAATCATGATGCCAATCGTAAAGCCAGCCTTCTCTGCTATGGCTATCTTAAGCGCAATGGGTGCATGGAACAACATGTTATGGCCGCTCATGGTATTCAGAAGTGCTAATAAGTTCACTCTTACAATTGGTCTTAATACACTTCTTACACCATATGGTAACAACTACGATATGTTGATTGCAGGATCAATGCTTGCAATTTTGCCTATCTTTATAATATTCCTCATCTTCCAGAAATACATTATTGATGGAATGACCGCAGGAGCTGTAAAAGGCTGATAAAAACATATATATAAATCTTCTCTTTAAAAGGAGCCATGTGTATTGATCATGGCTTCTTTTTTAATTAGATTAATGGAAAAATAATTAATAGAAAAAACGTCACAATTGAGATAGAATCTTGTGTTATAGTATATGTGCTTGAAATAATGAAAGTTGAGACTGTGTTCTGACTTGTATGGTAATAAATTAAAGGGGTAATAAATAAATTATGAAAGTATTACTAATTAATGGTAGTAGAAAAGTAAATGGTTGTACTTATACTGCGCTTACAGAAATAGCTAAAGAGCTTACAGCAAGAGGAATTTGAAATGACAATTAATAAAATTGACAGAAATAAGGTTGAGAGCGTTTTTGCCGAGTATACGGCAGCATATAATGCTGAAGATGTTAAGATTAAACTGAAAATTGACCATACATACAGAGTTGCTGCTATTGCAGATAAAATTGCAAAGAGCCTGAAACTAAATGATGAAGATGTTGATCTTGCGTGGCTTCTTGGAATGCTGCATGATATCGGCAGATTCGAGCAGTTAAGGCGTTATAACACATTTATAGATTCTGTATCTGTTAATCATGCTATGCTTAGTGCAGATATTCTTTTTATCCATAAGGATATTGATGATAAGGATTCAGCGCCTATGATTCGTGAGTTCATAGATGATATAGGCGAGGATATTGTAATTGAGAAGGCGATAAGACTACATAATGTATTCAAACTTCCAGAAACTCTAAGTGAGAGAGAAGAGCTGTTCGCCAATATATTACGTGATGCAGACAAGATAGATATTCTGAAGGTTAATTGTGATATACCAATGGAGGAAATATATGACAGGCCACTTGAGGACTTCAAGAAGGATTTCATATCACCTCTTGTATATGAGGACGCGATGGGTTCTGGCAATGTTGACAGAAGACATGTGGAGACTGCGGTTGATTCTCTTGTGACTAAGATTTCATTTGTATATGGACTTGTTTTCCAGGAAAGTTTTAGAGAAGTTATGCGTCAGGGATATCTTGAGCAGATGCTTGAGTTTGAGAGCGAGAATCCAGATACGCAGGAAAAGCTTCATAATATTGGTTGCAATGTCAGAAAATATATAGAAGATAAAATAGAAGGAAAAAGATAAAACGAAAAAAAATAAAAGAAAGATATAAAAATATAGAAGATATAAGTGAAAAGATATCTTGAAAATTTACTAGAATAAGTCATCAGAAAGATCTGCGGTCAAATGATTGCAGTCACATGACGGACAATGGAGATTACTAGAATATGATGGCAAAATCACATATTGCAGTTGGACTTGCGGCTGCAACACTTGTAGTAGCACCAGCTACATTTAAAGAGGTTGTACCTCTTGTTATTGGTGCATCTGTAGGAAGTATTATTTGCGACCTTGATTCTAAAAAGAGTAATGTTAATAAGGATGCTTTCTATGGAAGACTTATAGTTGGAATTATCTGCGCTGTAATGGTAGTGCTGGATGTATATTTTGGAATGTCGGTCTGGAAGAGTATAAAGGCTGGACTTGATCCAACGCTTGCCCTTGGAATCGGAATTTTGGCTGGGATGATATTTATTTGCAGCAAGACTAATCATAGGGGATTTGCACATTCTTTTGTTGCACTTGCTATATATATGTATGCACTTCAGTTCATATATGTCGACGTGATGCTTCCATTTGGTGTGGCATTCATATCACATATAGTTCTCGATTTATTTAATAAGAAGAGAGTCAAAATATTGTGGCCCGTAAAAAGAGGTTTTTGCCTTGGCCTGTGTTATTCTAACAGGCTTGGTAACAGGATCGCATTCATCGCGGGATGCTGTGCTCTTGTACTTGAGATAGCAGCAATTCAGATGAAGGTGTTGTAAATTTAATATTATTTGGCTGAGCTCTGCCGTAGCTATGGTGATTTATTCATCTGGTTATGGTGGAGCTTTTTTGATGTTTGGATTAGTCTTTATGATGGTGGAAAAGTCATTGACAACATATACCCCTATAGGTATATAATCCCTTTAGCTAGGCATACCCCTATGGGTATATTACAAATTGGAACCAAACTAAAAGGTTCTGAAGATAACATTGTTAGAAAATACTCTTTCACGAAAGGAAACGTCAATGAACATAAAATCTCTTTTTACAAAACTAGAAGAAGTATTGGAAATAGGTGGAACCAGAAAGGACATAACACTTATTATAATATCAGCAGTAGCGCTGGTTCTGAGTCTGTTAAAGGCCGACTTGGGACTTCCATTTGATATAAGCTGGGTGGCAATTATTCTGTGCGGTATACCTATTATATTGGAAGCCGTAATAGGACTTGTTACAGAATTTGATATTACTGCGGATGTACTTGTTGCACTTGCACTTATAGCTTCTGTTTGTATTGGAGAATACTTTGCAGCAGGAGAGGTTGCACTTATTATGCAGCTAGGAGGACTTCTGGAGGAATTTACTGTTGCTAGGGCAAGAGCAGGAATAGAGAGACTTGTACATATGACACCTACATATCTTGAAGAAAACGGTATTTCATTTGGTGTAGTAAATGTAGAATTTTTGAAAACCTCAGAAATAGAGGACTCTATAAAGGTGTGGATTGCAATAGACGGTAAATTGTTAGGATTCATAAGGCTTTCAGATACAATAAGAGATGGGGCAGCATTAGTGGTATCTAATTTGAAGGATTTGGGTGTAATACCTGTGCTTCTTACAGGAGATCATGAAAATGCAGCTAGTCATATTGCTGGTATGGCAGGAATTGATGAATACAGATCAGAATGCCTTCCTGAAGATAAGCTTAATTATATAGAAGAAAATGGACACATCTGTATGGTAGGTGATGGCGTAAATGATGCGCCAGCTCTTAAAATTGCAGATGTTGGAATAGCAATGGGAGGTATAGGAAGTGATATAGCTGTTGAGGCTGCAGACATAGTGCTTGTTGATGATGAAGTTAAAGAGTTACCTCATCTCATTGCATTATCACACAAGATGATGAAGACTATAATAATGAATCTTACTTTTTCTATGACTCTAAATTTTATTGCTATAACACTTGCCATAACTGGAGTTCTAAATCCTGTTGTCGGAGCACTTGTACATAATGCGGGTTCTGTAATTGTTATCATCAATTCGGCTATGCTGCTTAGATGGAAACGTAATTGATTTTTAATTATATAATAAGTAAGATATAAATATATTTATACCCGTATATGTATCAGGAAGGAGACCAGATATGAAGCAGTGTATGGATTCAGATAATTTACATAGAAGACTTGCCAAGATAATGGGACAAGTCAAGGCAATTGACAAGATGATTGATGAGGATGTACCTTGTGAAGACGTTCTGTCACAGATAAATGCAGTTAAATCAGCTATGCATAAAGTAGGACAGGTCGTTCTGGAAGGACATATTAATCACTGTGTTAAAGAAGGCATACAGCATGGGGATGCAGATAAGACAATTGCAGATTTTACCAAGGCAATTGAAAGATTTGCTAATATGAAATAAGTACTTTTATTAATGGCAGAAAAAGGGAAAAATAAAGAAATTACAGGTGTGACATATTTTTTGGACTAATTTGAAAAATAGTATTATAATAGGGTGTTGAAATTTCTATGATATTAAATAATTAGAGATTATAGATATTAGGCATTTTGAAAATTCTATAATAGCTACGGCGCTATGTAAGGGCTGTAGACTAGGAGGTTAATTATGGATTTATATGAAAAGCTCCTTAGCGGAGAAGAGAAATTGTCATTAGTAGGTCTTGGTTATGTTGGTATGCCAATTGCTGTTGCATTTGCCAAGAAGATTAAGGTTGTAGGATACGACTTTAATGCAGCCAAGATTGATTTATATAAAAAGGGACTGGACCCAACAAGAGAAGTTGGTGATGATGCAATTGCCAAGACAGAAGTAGAGTTCACAGCAGATCCAGAGAAGCTGCGTGAATGTAAATTCCACATCGTTGCAGTTCCAACTCCTGTAAATGATGATCATACACCAGATTTATCACCTGTAGAAGGCGCAAGCCACACACTTGGTAAGTACCTTACAAAGGGAAGTGTTGTTGTATATGAGTCAACAGTTTATCCAGGTGTTACAGAAGATGTATGTGTACCTATTCTTGAGCAGGAATCAGGACTTAAGTGCGGTGTAGATTTTAAGATCGGATATTCACCAGAGCGTATCAACCCAGGTGATAAGGTTCACAGACTTGAGACTATTACTAAGATCGTTTCTGGTATGGATGAAGAGACACTTGATGTTGTAGCTAAGGTTTATAGCCTTGTAGCACTTGCAGGTGTTTATAGAGCAGATTCTATTAAGGTTGCAGAGGCTGCTAAGGTTATCGAGAACAGCCAGAGAGATATCAATATCGCATTCATGAACGAGTTATCAATGATCTTCCACAAGATGGGTATTGATACTAAGTCAGTTCTGGAAGCTGCCGGAACAAAGTGGAACTTCCTCAAGTTCTCACCAGGACTTGTTGGTGGACACTGTATCGGTGTTGATCCATACTACCTTACATACAAGGCAGAATCACTTGGATATCATTCACAGATCATTCTTTCAGGACGTCGTATCAATGATGATATGGGCAAATATATTGCGGAATCAGCAGTTAAGAGCCTTATCAAAGAGAACATTGCTGTTAGAAATGCCAAGGTTGCTATTCTTGGATTCACATTCAAGGAGAACTGCCCAGATACTAGAAATACTAAGGTAATTGATATTTATAATGAACTGCGTGAGTATGGCATTGATCCTATAGTTGTGGATCCACAGGCTGATTCAGATGAAGCCAAGAGACTTTATGGCATCACATTCAAGACAATGAATGATGTTAAGGATATGGATCTTGTAATTGTGGCTGTTGCTCATGATGATTTTGTAGCATACACACCAGAAGATATTGCTGGGTTCTACAATCCATCTCATGAAACTAAGGTATTCATGGATATCAAGGGTATTTATAATAAGGATAACTTCAAAGCTCCAGAGTTCGATTATTGGAGACTGTAATTTAGATGTAAAAAATATGCGGGGCAGGATGTTACCGGCCTCAGTATAATGATAATTAAGGCTGCAGTTAATACTTGACTTGCAGCCTTATTGTATATAGTAGAAAAAATTTGAGGTCAAATGATGCGTATTGCAATTAGAATGGATGATATTACTCCAGACATGGACTGGGACAAATTCAATAAATTCAAGACTATTCTGGACAGATATGGAGTTAAGCCACTTATAGGAGTTGTACCAGATAATCAGGATCCTAAGCTCTCTTTAAATGAGGCTCACGAGGATTTCTGGGATTATATTAAGGAACTTCAAAATGATGGCTGGACTATAGCCATGCATGGACTGAGTCATTTATATACTACCAAAGAGGGCGGGATATTTCCTCTTAATCATAAGTCTGAATTTGCAGGCTATTCATATGACAAGCAATGTGAGATGATTAGTAAGGGCAAAGAGCTCCTTGCGTCACATGGAATATATACAGATATATTCATGGCTCCATCACATTCTTATGATGTGAATACAATAGAAGCATTAAAAAAGAATGGTTTTACCAAAATTACTGATGGATTTGGTTATGAGCCATATGAAAGATATGGAATGACTTTTTATCCAATATCAGCTAATCGAGGTTCTGTACTTAAAAGCAGCAGAGATGGAGCGGTTACCTTTGTAGTTCATACTAATACTATGAAGGACAAGGAGTTTGATTATTATGAACAGGTATGTCAGAACCAGTCTATGATTTCATATAGAGATCTGTTCAGAGAGACACCAGTAAGACGCGGGATATTCGGGGCATTAAGAGAACGCCTGATGGCAAGTGCCAAGTATACATTAGTCAGACTTAGAAGCAAATAAGCTTTGAAACGGAGATTTAGGTATGAGTGAAAGTTGTGAACCAATCAGAATATTACATGTTTTTGGAAAACTCGGACTTGGCGGTGCAGAGAGCCGTACAGTGGATCTGTTCAGAAATATTGACAGGAGAAGAGTTCAGTTTGATTTCCTGGTACATGTAGAAGCAGATGCTACAGGCAAGAAATGCCCATCATCTGACGAACTTATGAAAGTCAGAGAACAGGAGTATTTTGATAATAGTGTCAAAAAACTTGGTGGCAGAATTTATGCTATCCCAAGATTCAATGGTAAAAATATTCTTGATTATAAGAAGGCTGTAGATAAGTTTTTTAAAGAGCATAAGGGAGAGTGGAAGGCTGTTCATGGTCATATGACAAGTACGGCTGCATTTTATCTGCCTATTGCAAAAAAGAATGGTGTACCAATTACAATAGCTCATGCAAGAAGTGCTGGTACTGATCCTGGATTAAAAGGATTTGTTACAAAGGTAATTAGAAAACCACTTCAGAAGGCTAAGACAACTGATTTCAGATTTGCATGCTCTGGTGAAGCCGGAGTAGCAGTTTTTGGTCAGAAGCTTATGGACGAAGGGCAGGTCAAAATAATTCCTAATGCCATTGATCTTGAAAGATTTGTATATAATCCTGAAGTAAGAGAGAAAATCAGAACTGAGTGCGGTGTTGGAAATGCAATAGTTATAGGACATGTAGGAAGATTCCATTATGCCAAAAATCATGAGTTCCTGATAAGGGTTTTTGCCTGTATTGGAAGGCTTCTTGACAATGATGATAATAATGAATACAGTATCATACATGGTATGAGAGTGAGACTGATGCTATTGGGAGAAGGCTCACTTATGGAGAGTACCAGGGAACTTGCAAGGGAATTAAAAGTAGAAGATAAAATCATGTTCATGGGTAACAAGAGTAATGCCAATGAGTATTATCAGGCTATGGACTATTTCTGCTTCCCATCCAGATACGAAGGACTTCCTGGAACTGTTGTAGAGGCGCAGGCAGCAGGTATTCAGTGCCTTATATCAGATACTATTACTACTGATGTAGATGCAACAGAACTTGTCAGCAGGATGAGTATAGAAGATGATCCTATGAACTGGGCCAAAAAGATATTGAATGACCTGCTTTTAAGAGATGCTGATCATATGACAGCTTTTTCTGCAGGGAACAGGGCAGAGTCATCTGAATATATAATAGATAAGATCAAGAAGGCTGGATTTGACGTTAAGGCGCAGGCAAGAATGCTTGCAAACTTCTATGAAATGGGCAGATTCTGATATAATAATAGTGTTGCAAATGATTGTTATTAAAAGGTATATAAAATGAGAAATTTGATGTTGATGGTCCCTATGTTACATCAGGGCGGTTTTGAAAGGGTCTGTATACAGACAGCCAGACTACTGGAAAAATATTATAATGTAACAATTCTTATTTTTAGTGATAAAGATATTAACTATGACATTACAGGTCTCAATATAGTTAATATAGATGTTCCTGCCAAAAAGGGAAAACTTAATAAAGTCGTCAATGTCCTTAAGAGAGTATCTAAGACAAAGCAGATGAAAAAAGAGCTGAAGATAGATATAACTTATAGTTTTGGGTCTTCTGCAAATCTTGTTAATGTGCTGTCTAATACAGGAGATAAGATTCTGACAGGGCTCCGCTGTTCTACAGATATGGAAGCTCCAAGGCAGGTAGCTCTTTTTGCTAAAAAGGCTGATCTGGTTCTCTCATGTTCCAAGGAAATTATGCGTGAACTTAAGAGAGACTACAACTATGAGCGTAGCAGATATATTTATAATCCGCTTGATGTAGATGGTATCCAGCAAAGAGCTGACGAAGCCATAACAGATTTTCCATTTGAAGGAGAAGGTCTGCAGATAATAGCATCTGTTGGACGTCAGGATTATATTAAAGGATTCTGGCATCTGGTAAAGGCTTTTTCTATAGTAGAGACATCTCATCCACAGGCCAGACTTATGATAATGGGAACTGGTAACTGGGATAAGTATAAAAAGATGGTAGAAAAAATGGGAATCGCAGATAAGGTTGCATTTACAGGGGTTAAGAAAAACCCATTCCCATATGTAAAGAAATCAGATCTGTATGTTCTGTCATCTAATCATGAAGGATTTCCAAATGCCATTCTGGAAGCTATGGCTCTTGGTAAGCCATGTATTGCAGCAGACTGTAAGACAGGTCCAAGAGAGATTCTCTTATCAGAAGGTGAATATGACAAACTTGTAGAAGCAAATCCGGATGGCAGCTCGACAGCAAAGGCTATAGACGGTGAATATGGTGTTATTGTTCCTGATATGGACCAGGAAGAGGATTTCAATCCACATCATATAACATTCCAGGAGCAGGATCTTGCCTGCGAGATTATCAGAATGCTTGATAACAAGGAACGTATGGAACATTATGGCAAAAAAGCTCTTGAAAGGGCCAGAGTATACGAGCCTCACAAATACGGCGCTGACCTGTTCAAGATTCTTGAGGAAGTAAGATAAAAAGCGTAAAATGAATAAGCGTGAGTATAAAAGCGCATAAAGGAGATATGTTTTAAAATGAGTTATGAACAGCTGAAGTTTAACGATGATAGTGTATTTTTGATCACAGGTGGTGCAGGTTTTATTGGTTCTAATATCTGCGAAGCCCTTTTAAATATGGGATATACAGTTAGATGTATGGATAACCTTTCTACAGGTCATATTGAGAATATTCAGCCATTTATGGAGAATCCTAAATTTACATTTATTCAGGAAGATATAAGGGATCTTGACAGTTGCCTTAAGGCAACTGAAGGCGTTACTTATGTATGTAACGAAGCAGCCTGGGGATCAGTTCCTAGAAGTATAGAAATGCCTCTTTTATATGAGGAAATCAATATCCGCGGAACTCTTAATATGATGGAAGCTTCTCGTCAGAATGGCGTACAGAAGTTCGTATATGCTTCAAGTTCTTCTGTTTATGGAGATTCAACAGTACTGCCTAAGAAGGAAGGCGGAGAAGGACATGTTCTTTCACCATATGCCCTGACTAAAAAGGTAGATGAAGAGTACGGTAAGTTATATAAGGATCTGTATGGTCTTGATACATATGGTCTTCGTTATTTCAATGTTTTTGGAAGACGTCAGGATCCAAACGGCGCATATGCAGCTGTTATTCCTAAGTTCCTCAAGCAGCTTATGAACGGTGAGAGACCAACAATTAATGGCGATGGTAAGCAGAGCCGTGACTTTACTTATATTGACAATGTAATCGAAGGTAACCTTCGTGCTTGTCTTGCTCCATCAGAAGCAGCTGGTACAGCCTATAATATCGGAGCAGGTGGAAGAGAGTACCTTATCGATGTATATAATGGTCTGTGTGAAGCTCTTGAACTTGATGTAGAGCCAATTTATGGACCAAACAGAAAAGGTGATATCAGAGATTCTAATGCTGATATCAGTAAGGCAAGAGAGAATCTTGGATATGATCCAAGTTATGATTTCAAAGCTGGTATTAAGCTTGCAATTGAATGGTACAAAGAAAACCTTTAATAAATACAAGGATAAAGGATTGAAAAATGGCGGAGAATAATCTTACTTCAGTAGCATTTCATCTTAACTGTCTATGTCAGGGAGGAGCTGAGAGAGTTGTCAGCAACCTTGCAAACAGATTTGCTGCAGAAGGTATAAAAGTATATGTGGCAACTGAATGGTATGATGAAAATGAATTCGAACTTGATCCAAGAGTAACCAGAGTTCATGTTGGTCTGAGAGAAGAAGATGAACATAAGAGCAGAGTTACCAAGTTCCTGCTACGAGTTAAGTATCTGAAGGAATTCATGAAAGAATACAAGCCACAGATTATGGTTGCGTTTGCTCATAGGGCGAACTATAGACTGCTCATGGCTAACAGAGGCGTTAATCTGCCATCTGTTGTCTGTGTCAGAATTGACCCTGTCAGATTCTATAATGCTTTTTCAGATAAAGTTCAGATAAAATGGTTATTCCCAAAGGCTAGCGGAGCGGTATTCCAGACTGCTGAGCAGAGAGCTTTTTTCAAACCTTATCTGCAGGATAATTCAGAAATAATAATAAATCCTATTAATGATAAATATATAAATGCACCTGATCCGGTAATGACTGATAAGGCTGTTGTTCATTCGGCCAGAATCGTCGATTTCAAGAATCAGCCTATGCTGGTTCGTGCATTTATAAAGGTGCATAAAAATCATCCAGATTATGTACTGCGTATGTATGGACCAGATTCCCATGACGGAACTAAAGAGATAATCGAGGGCATTATCAGAGATAATAACGCTGCTGACTATGTTAAGTTAATGGGTCCATGCAACAATCTGGAGCAGGAACTGTCTAAGGGACAGGTATATGCATATTCTTCTGATTATGAAGGTATGCCTAATTCTCTTCTTGAAGCACTTGCTCTTGGTATGCCATGCATATCAACAGATTGTCCATGCGGAGGCCCTGCAACTGTTGTTAATAACGGCGTTAACGGACTCCTGATACCAGTAGGTGATGAAGATGCACTGGCAGATGGAATATGCAGACTGATAGAAGACAGAGACTTTGCTCTTAGTCTTGGAAGAGAAGCCAGAAAGATTAAAGAAATAGCATCAACTGATGCTATCTATTATAAATGGAAGTCTTATCTTGAGAGTGTACTTGCAAGACAATAACAAACATAATAATTGGAGAATTGACTCATGTGTGGAATATGTGGCTACATTTCAAAAAACAGAATAGGTGAAGACGAGCTTAGGAGTATGAATGATACCATGTATCACAGAGGCCCTAATGATAGCGGCGTTGAGATATATGAAGCAAAGGGCGGATACAGTATAGGATTTGCACAGCGCAGATTGTCTATACTGGACTTATCTCCACTTGGTCATCAGCCTATGCATTCTAATGATAAGAGAATCACAGTTATATTTAATGGTGAAATCTATAACTTCCTTGAACTCAAAAAGGAATTATCAGGATATGAATTTAAATCAAACTGTGATACAGAGGTCATAATAGCAGCTTACCTAAAATGGGGTAAGAACTTCGCCTACCATATTCACGGAATGTTCGCGGTAGCATTGTATGATAGAAAAACTGATGATGTATATTTTGTAAGAGACAGAATTGGTAAAAAGCCTCTCTATTATTATTATGACGGCGACACTATTATCTTTGGTTCAGAACTTAAGCCTATTATTAAGGCGCCTGGATTTAACAAAGATATCAATAAATCAGTTATACCTAGATATCTCTATCATCAGTATATTAATGATCCAGATACAATTTATAAGAATGTATATAAATTAGAGCCGGGTAGCGTACTACAATATCATATGGGCAGCATCAAGAAGTGGAAATACTGGGATCTGTTCAAGGTATATGCTGAGAATGCTGCTAATCCTGTAACCAGCTATGAAGAAGCCAAGTCAGAGCTTAAGAAAAAGCTCCAGAAGGCAGTAGCTGACAGAATGATAGCAGATGTTCCTCTTGGAAGTTTCTTAAGTGGTGGATATGATTCATCACTTATTACTGCTCTTGCACAGGAGAACAGCAGTACACCAGTCAAGACTTTCAGTATTGGTTTTGATGTTCCTGAATATAACGAGGCAGAGTATGCCAAGGCTGTTGCAAATCACCTGGGAACAGATCATACAAGTCTTATTATTTCTGAAAAAGAAATGTTTGAACTTGTAGACAGTATTCCTCAGTATTTTGATGAGCCTTTTGCAGATAATTCAGAGATTGCAACTATGCTTGTAAGTAAGCTTGCAAGGGAACAGGTAACTGTAGCTCTTTCTGGTGATGGCGGCGATGAGTTTTTCTGCGGATATAATAATTACGAAGATGTGGCCCTTGCTCAGAAACTTGATGCAATAGGGGTTCTTGCCTATGCTGTTGGTCGAATCGGCAATGGTAGGGTTTATGATAAATATCCACTTAAGGTCAAGGTAATTGCCGGTAACAGAGCAAAGGATACCAAGGTTCAGTTCTCATCAGAAGGATATATCAGAACTGCCAATGCCTTTATGGATGGAATAGAGAGAATGGATACCATAGTTACTATGGAGGATTATCTTAGTACTGATTATAGTGAGAATTTTCTTCCGGTTAAGTATCCTATGGAATCAATAATTGGAGCTAAGAACTGGCAGACCAGACGTATGCTGCTGGATATGATTACATATCTTCCAGGAGATATACTGACTAAGGTTGACAGAGCATCTATGAAGTACTCACTTGAGAGCAGATGTCCTATTATGGATACTGCAGTTATGGAGTATTCATTCAGGATTCCTCATAAGTTCAAATATGCAAATGGTGATAAGAAGCATATTCTCAAGGATATAACATATGATTATCTTCCAAGAGAGATGATGGAGAGACCAAAGACAGGATTTGGTGTTCCAATAGATATGTGGCTTAGAGGTCCTCTTCACGACAGACTGATAGATTATAGCAGTACATCATATCTTAAAAAGCAGGGAATATTTGATCCTAATTATGTTTCTGCATTTATAGATAAGTATCTTGCATCAGGCGATGCAGGACGTGCAACTGGAGCTAATTACAGTAAGATAGCCTGGTCATTCTATGTATTCCAGGCATGGTATGAGTTCTATATGCACTAATGATATAACTATGATTTGAATGAGGGATTATATGACAGAAAAGAGTAAGTCAGAAAATAGACAAAAGCATATAGCTATGTATATCAGCTCGCTTCAAAAGGGCGGTGCAGAAAGAGTCATGGTCAATCTTGCTGAGTACTTTTATTCACAGGGATATAAGGTGACATTTGTAACTACCTATATTGCTGATGTTGAATATGAGGTTAAGGATGCAGCATGGAAGAGATGTAGTGATAACACCGGAAAAAAGGTAGTGACTGCACTTAATCATTCCGAAAAGCCAGTATATGTAGATCTTTTGGGCGGCAAAGAAGATGGTATACAGCGTGTATTTTCCGGATTACTTAAGGAAGAGCAGACAGGCAGAATATCTAATTTCAGTAAGAGAATGGATAAGCTCACACAGATATGGATGAGTATCAAACCTGATCTGATATTATCATTTATTGGTAAGAATAATGTTATGGCTCTTATGACTGCTGGGCAGCTCCATATCCCAGTTGTTGTTTCATGCAGAGCCAACCCTAGAATGGAATATGAACAGCGCGGTACCAGATATGCCGCAATGATGTTATATAGAAAGGCTGCCGGAGTAGTGCTTCAGACTAATGGAGCCAAGGACTATTTTCCTAAGGCAGTGCAAAAAAAGGTTACATTACTGCCTAATTCATTGAATCCGGAATTTATGAGACCAAGATTTGATGGAGACAGAGAGAAAACCATTGTTATGGTAGGTCGTATAGATGACAACAAAAATCATGCAATGGTACTGCGTGCATTTGCACAGGCAGATAAAAAATATCCTGGATTTAAGGTCAAATTCTATGGTGATGGTCCATCTGCAAAGAAGGTCAGAAAGCTTGCAGAGGAACTTGCAATAGAGGATCTTGTATCATTTGAAGGCGTTGTACCTAATGTTGCTGACAGAATACAAAGCGCTGGTATATTTGTGCTGGCTTCAGATGAAGAGGGTATGCCTAATGCACTTATGGAGGCCATGTCACTTGGACTTCCATGTATATCAACTGACTGTCCATGTGGTGGACCTGCTGATCTTATTAGAGATGGACACAATGGTCTGCTGGTACCAGTAGGAGATCAGGAAGCTATGACAAAGGCTCTTGAGAAACTTATGAGTAACAGACGTTTTGGTGAAGACCTTGGTAAGAGAGCTATGCAGATTCAGAAGGATTATGCGCCAGATAAGATAAATGCTAAATGGAAGGCATATCTGGACAGCTTTATGAAGTAATAGAAAACAGGAATTAACAGATGCTATTTAATTCATATTTGTTTATATTGTGCTTTTTGCCTATATGTTTATGTGGCTATTTTGCACTTAATAAAATTGAATACAGACTGGCACAGGGATTTCTCCTTGGTATGTCGCTTTGGTTTTATGGGTACTACAATCCTTGGTATCTGTTACTAATTGGAGCAAGTGTTGTATTTAACTATCTATTTTCAAGACTCTTGTCCAGGGGCAGATTCGAGAAGAATAAGATAGTACTTACGATTGCGATACTTTTTAATGTAGGACTAATTTTTTACTATAAGTATTTTGACTTTTTTATAGAAAATATAAATGCTGCATTTAATGCAGACTTTGTAATTAGGAATATTGCTCTGCCTCTTGGTATCAGCTTTTTTACATTCCAGCAGATTTCATATGTTGTAGATTCATATAAGGGAGCAACCAAGGATTATAATTTTCTTGAATATGCTCTGTTTGTTACATATTTCCCACAGCTCATAGCAGGACCTATTGTTCTGCACAGCGAGATGATACCTCAGTTTAGAGACGAGAGCAGGAGAAAGCCTGATTATGAGAGACTTTCAAGAGGTGTGTGCCTCTTCACAAGAGGTCTTGCCAAAAAAGTTCTGATCGCAGATACATTTGATACAGCTGTGGCATGGGGCTTTAGTAATGTACAGAGTGCAACAGCTTTGGATTTTATAGTAGTTAGTCTTGCATATACATTTCAGATATATTTTGACTTTAGCGGTTATTCAGATATGGCAACAGGTCTGGCATCAATGTTCGGATTTGATCTTACATGTAATTTTGATTCGCCATATAAATCACTTTCAGTACCTGAGTTTTGGCGCAGATGGCACATGACTCTTACAAGGTTCCTTAGAACTTATATCTATTTTCCATTAGGAGGTAGCAGAAAAGGTACGGTCAGAACCTATGTTAATATCATGATTGTATATCTTGTAAGTGGTATATGGCATGGCGCTAACTGGACATTTATACTGTGGGGAATACTTCATGGTATTGCGAATTGTATAGGTAGAGCGGGATCTAAAATATATGAGAAGCTGTTTAAACCTGTACAATGGTTCATAACATTTGCTTTCGTTAATTTTGCATGGTTATTGTTCAGAGCTGACAGCGTAAGTCAGTGGCTTCACATCATGCATACAATAATAGATTTTGATGATGTGTACATATCAGAAGGACTGGGTTCAACACTTAAGCTTCCTTATGTCAGATCATTATTATTGAGATTATCTGTTCCATATACTGATTATGGAGTATATATTTTCTCAATCGTTATATTACTGATTCTGGCGCTGGTACTGTGCCTGTGCTTTGAGAATAATTACAACAAGAAATACAAATATGATATTAAGAACATGGTATTTACAGTATTCTTATTGGTATTGTGCGTAGTTTCACTTAGTGATGTTTCAGTATTTTTGTATTTTAATTTTTAATAATGACTATTAGTAATTGGAGATAAAATGACTGCAAAAAAGTGGTTTGTGACCTTCACAGGAATTTTTATAGGTATATTGGCTCTTCTGGTAGTCATGGTGGCTGTACTTGATCCTTTTTTTCATTATCATGCGCCATTAAGCTCATTTTATTACACGCTTGATAATGAGAGATCCCAGAATAATGGCATTGCCAGAAATTTTGAATTTAATGCACTTATAACAGGAACATCCATGACTGAGAATTTCAAGACATCAGAACTGGATGAGCTCTTTGGGGTTAATTCTGTTAAGATGTGTTATTCTGGCGCTATGTACAAAGAGATTAATGATAATGTAGAGGTGGCTCTTGCAAATAATGATGTAGATATCGTTGTCAGAGGCCTTGATAATTTCTATCTGATACAGGATAAGGATGATTTAAGAGATGATCTTGGTGAGTATCCGGAGTATCTCTATAATGATAATATTTTTGATGATGTTTATTATATTTTTAATAAAGGCATTATAGTTAATTATTGTTTTCAGATGATTGCCAAAAAGCTTATGGGAGTTGAAGGTGGAATTACTTCTTTTGACGACTATAGTAACTGGATGAGTGAGGCTTCTTTTGGCGCAGAAAATGTACTTGTAGGCAGAGACAGCTTTGGAGAACCTACTGAAGAAGTGTATCTGACAGATGAAGAGCGAGAAATGCTGATTGCCAATATTGAGCAGAACGTAGTGAGCGTAGCAAGAAACAATCCTGATGTTACCTTCTATTATTTCTATACACCTTACAGTATTGCTAAGTGGGGTGGAGATTATGAAGATGGTACAATATACAGAGAAATGGAAGCTGTTTTAATAACTACGCAGATGTGCCTTGAATATGATAATATTAAGCTGTTTGATTTTAATACAAATACAGATGTCATAACTAATCTGGATAATTACAGAGATAGTGGACATTATGGTGAATGGATCAATTCATGGATACTTGAATGTATGCAAAATGGGGATTATCAGCTTACAGAAGATAATTATGAGGAAATGATTGCAGAGGAACAGGAAATATTCCTAAGTTATGATTATAACTCTCTGTTTGAGTAATATTAAGTCATGAACAGTACTGGGATGCTGGTTACAAATTGGTGTGAATTAAGTGGTGTAAAATATGGTTAGTGATTTAAAAGTTTCAATAATAATAACGTGCTATAACGTGGAAAAATACCTGTCTAAGTGTATTGAGTCTGTTATAAACCAGACTTATAAGAATCTTGAGATTATCATTATAGATGATGGTTCAAGAGATAAATCAGGATATATTTGTGATTATTATGAAGGACAGGATGATAGAATCAGATTAGTACACCAGAACAATTCAGGTCCTGGTAATGCCAGAAATGTAGGTATAGAAATGGCTGCAGGCGATTATATAGGATTTGTTGATGGTGATGATTATATAGAGCCTGATATGATAGAAAAAATGTTACTAGGTATAGTGCAGAATGACTGTGATATAGCCGCTTGCGGAGTATTTATAGAAAATGAATCAGATAATGCAGATGGTAGCAGATTTGTATCAAAGGCAGTAAATATTGGAAGTTTTGACGAATCTAAGGATGCTAGTGTTGTATCATATATTTCAAAAGAAGAGGACAACACAAATATGATTATTAACAAAGAAGATATGATGTCTTTTTATGTTAATGAAAATGGCAGTGAAAAAGGCATTGATTTGGCAAATACTGTCTGGAATAAGATATACAAGGCTGAAATAGTTAAGAACGTAAAGTTCCAGAATCGTAAGTATTATGAAGATATTATTTTTGCCATGAGTGTATTAGCTAAGGCAACTAAGGCAGTATATATAGCTAAGCCTCTGTATCACTTTATTGCAGATAGAGGCGATGGTGTTATCCAGAAAGGATACATCAGAGAAGTCCTGATAGACAGACTATCTGTTCACAAAGAGCAGCTGCAGTTCCTTAAGGACAATAAGAGGGAAGATCTTATATTCCCACTTAAATATAATTTCTATAATAAGCTTCTGGAATCTTATGATGAAGAGAAAAGGCTCAAAAAAGAAGCTAACGAAATATATATAGAAGAGCTTGTACAGGAAATAGAGAAATGCGATGAGGATTTCTATCGCATATATCATTGTGACATAGCTCAGGCTAAGGCCAGAAATAAAATGCAGAGATTTTTGAAACATAGAAAAATTTATAATATGTTTTTAAAATAATATGATATAGGTGTCAAAAGTCATAAATGCGTACATGCTTGCATGTTAAGC
>CAMJFD010000030.1 GCA_946404845.1 uncultured Butyrivibrio sp.
TCGCGCGTAAGGTATATGTTGCATAAATGCAACCGCGCTCGGCGCGAGCATGTTGCGAGCAACATGCTTTTTTACTATAATGGGGAGTGTTAGTTGGCAATAAGGCTATAAGTTAAAGAGCCATAAGGAGATAGATTAAACGCAGATGAGCGCAAAAGATTCTATTAGAAAAACAATTGCATATGCAAAAAGAAATGGCATAGTTGCTGCCTGGTATGCTGCCAAAGAGAGAATGCAGGATAATAGAAATGCAGATTATACATTTGTAGAAATCAGTGAAGCAGCTCAGTGCATGCAGCAAAAAGAGTTTGATAATCTTGAAAAGTCAAATATCTGGCATCCATTAATAAGCATTGTTGTTCCATGCTACAAGACACCTGAAGTTTATCTAAGGGAGCTTATAGAATGTGTTCAGGATCAGACTTATGGAAGGTTTGAACTGATACTTGCAGATGCAAGTCCTGATGACAGTGTTCAGTCTGTTGCATTAAGATATGCTGATGAAGATAAGCGCATAATATACAGACGCCTTGAATCAAACGGCGGAATATCAGATAATACCAATGCTGCTCTTGAATATGTAAGAGGAGATTATGTAGCTCTTCTGGACCACGACGATTTATTAACACCAGATGCCCTTTTTGAAATGGCAAGGGTTATTATGGATGACAGGAGCGTAGAACTCATATATTCAGATGAAGATAAGACTAATTCAGATGGCTCTTGCTACTATGAATGCCACGTTAAGCCTGACTTTAATCTGGACTATTTATTATCCAATAATTATATCTGTCACTTTACTGTAATTAAGGCAGAGATTATTAAGGAATTAAAATTAAGAAAAAATTATGATGGCGCACAGGATTTTAATCTGTTTCTTAGAGTATGCTCATATAAATGCAGCGACCTTAAGGAAATAGGTTCTAAAGTTCGTCATATAAACAGGGTTTTATACCACTGGAGATGTCACGAAGCATCAACAGCTGTTAATCCAAACAGTAAGGCTTATGCCTACACTGCAGGTAAGAGAGCGGTTCAGGACTTTATGGACAGTAACTGCATTGCAGGCAAGGTAAGAGAACTGCCACACGTAGGATTTTACAGAACAGAATATACAAATGGGTATTTCAGTGAGAGACCTGATGTGGGTATCGTTGGTGGTAAGCTTACTGGTCCTAAGGGAGTCCTTGTGGGCGGCGCCATAAATGCAGATGGCAGCATATTATATGAAGGTCTTCCAAAAGGATTTAGTGGAGGATTCCAGCACAGGGCAGTACTGCAGCAGGATGTAGATGCTGTAGATGTCAGATATATGATGATTGCACCAAATGTATATAATGATTTCAGAGATCTTTTTACAGATTTATTTGGTGTAGTAAATGTAGAATTTGATCAAAAAGGCTTTATTAATGCCTCTTCCAGCGGACGAGAGATTCTTAAGAATTGCCAGAGTGAGGCAGAACTTATAGATAAGAGCATCAAATTCTGCGCTGCTGTTAGAGCTAAGGGATACAGGATTTTATGGGATCCTCGTTTTACTAAAAAGGTATAAAGGACAAATACTATGTCTAATAATGATGATATAAAAGTTACGATCGTAATTCCAAATTATAACGGTATCAAATATCTGAAAGGATGTCTTGAGAGTATTGAGAAACAGACCGTTCAGAGTAAGGTTATCATTGTAGATAATGGTTCTACGGATGAGAGTATCAGCTATATAAAAGAGGGTTTTAGGAGCTACAGACTGATTGAACTTGGTGAGAATACAGGTTTTGCAAATGCTGTAAATGTAGGTATCAAAGAGGCTGATACAGAATATGTATTCCTCCTTAATAACGATACAGTTCTGCACGAGAAGGCTACTGAAAAGCTCTTATCAGCAATTGAATCAAACAAAAGGATATTCAGCGTATCCTCCAAGATGCTTCAAATGCACGGAAATCACAGGATTGACGATGCAGGAGATCTGTACTGTGCACTTGGATGGGCTTTTTCGCCAGCAAGGGATAAGAGTAACAAGATGTATAATAAGAGATGTAATGTTACTACAGCCTGCGCCGGAGCTGCCCTTTACAGGAAATCTGTTTTTGAAAAAATAGGTTATTTTGACGAAACACATTTTTGCTATCTTGAGGATGTTGATGTAGGATATAGGGCAAGGATACATGGCTATAGGAATATCTATCAGCCAGAAGCTATAGTATTCCACGCAGGGAGCGGCACAAGCGGATCCAGATACAATGATTTCAAGGAAAAGCTCACTGTTGCCAATAATATTTATTTTATTTACAAGAATTTTCCGCTGCTCCAGCTTATAATAAATCTGCCTTTACTGATATTAGGTGTTCTTATTAAGCTTTTCTTTTTTGCAAGGAAAGGGCTCGCAGGCTCTTATCTGAAGGGACTTGCAGATGGATTTACCAAGTGCTCTGAGAACGCTGATCATAAGGTACAGTTCAGGGCAGTTAACCTGTTCAACTATGTTGTATTGCAGTTCGAACTGTGGATTAACTGTATCAGAAGGCTTGTTGGATAAGGCTAAATGTATTAAAATTAATTAAATATATTATCAGATTTGTGGACATATTGTCAGTTTCTGATATAGGGAAGAAATTTGGTATGATAAAAGACAATCAGGCTAATTTAAACAGGCTGCACATAGTGCTGGACGCCCTTATTATGGTCGTTGCATTTGCGCTGTCCTGGTATATAAGAATTATAGTAATTGCAGGAAATGAGTTATTTAAACCGGCTGTAGGTGTACTTCCTATGGAGGTTTATTTTGCGGCCCTTTATTTCATTATTCCGGGCTATCTTATTCTGTATTCATCATTTAATCTGTACACTCCAAGACGAGTTACCAAGCTGACTGGAGAAATCGCCGAGATCATCAAGGCTAATACAGTCGGACTTATAGGCTTCCTCGTTGTTTTGTACATGATCAAGATGACACACTTTTCACGAGGTGTGATTTTCATATTCTTTGGATTGAACATTGTACTGTGTTCTATTTCCAGAATAATTCTCAGAAAGATTCTCAGATTCTTTAGAGCAAAAGGTTATAACCTCAAGCATATCATGCTTGTTGGCTATTCACGTGCTGCAGAGGCTTATATAGCTAGAATCACAGATAACCCTCAGTGGGGTTATGCAGTAGCAGGCGTACTTGATGATGATGTTCCAGTTGGAACTTCCTATCACGGAGTCAAGGTAATAGGCCGCATAGATGAGCTTCAGGATTATCTGGACAAAAACAGCTACGATGAAATTACAGTCACTCTTCCTCTGGATAATTACGACAGACTTGAAGAGCTCGTTGCAAAGTGCGAAAAATCAGGTGTTCATACCAAGTTCATACCAGATTACACAAGCCTGTTTCCAAGTAATCCATATACAGAGGATGTACAGGGACTTGCTGTTATCAATATCAGATACATACCTCTTTCTAACTTCCTCAATAAGGCAGTTAAGAGACTTATGGATATTGTTGGTTCTATAGTTGCAATGATTATTTTTTCACCATTTATGCTATTTGCGGTTATTGCTATCAAGGCAACTGATAAGGGACCTATTATATTCAAGCAGGAAAGAGTTGGTCTTCAGGGCAAGCCATTTATGATGTACAAGTTCAGAACAATGGCGGTTCAGACAGAATCTGAAGAAAAGACAGGATGGACCACCAGAAATGACTCACGAGTTACCAAGGTTGGTAAATTCCTCAGAAGAACCAGTATTGATGAGATGCCACAGTTCTTCAATATATTAAAAGGTGATATGTCACTTGTAGGTCCAAGACCTGAGAGACCTCAGTTCGTTGAGAAATTCAAGGAACAGATTCCTAGATATATGGTCAAGCATCAGGTAAGACCAGGTCTTACAGGCTGGGCTCAGATCAATGGTTACAGAGGCGATACTTCTATTAGAAAACGTATAGAGTTTGATATTTATTACATAGAGAACTGGACGATCTGGTTTGATTTAAAGATATTAGCTGGCACTTTTAGTCACGGTTTTATTAATAAAAATGCATATTAAAAGATATTTTTTATGTGTATTTATTGTGAAATTGTATTAAGACTTGTATATTTTGGGTATTTGTGGCAAAATGTATCAAGTGATTAAATGTGACAGAGAAGGTCGCAGGGGAAAAGGAGAATATCCGTAATGTCAAACAGACGAGATGATGAGTTCGAGGATGGAGTTAGACAGACAAGAAGAACATCTGGTAATGCTCCAAGAGGAAAAAGAAGAAGAAAGAAAAACAAAAAGAAAGCAATCATTTTATTTGCTGTAGAAATAGTTGTATTGCTTATACTAATAGGTGTTGTGTGGCTTCTATTTAGCAAGATGAAGGTTGATAAAGTCGGCAAGGTTAATCTTGATGAAGAAGTTATTACAGAAAGTATCAACGCTAGTGTTGCAGAAGATGAAACCATGCAGGGATACACAAATATAGCATTATTTGGTGTTGATGCAAGAGATGGTGCTCTTGATAAGAATACACGAAGCGATTCAATTATCATTGCTTCTATCAACAACGAGACAGGCGATGTAAAGCTGTTATCAGTTTACCGTGATACATATCTTAACCTTGGTAATGATACATATACAAAGTGTAATGCAGCATATGCTAAGGGCGGTCCTAACCAGGCTATTTCAATGCTTAATAAGAACCTGGATATGGATATCGAAGATTTTGTAACAATCGGATTTAGCGGTCTTACAGATGTTATCGATGAAATCGGTGGCGTAGAGATCACTGTAGAAGAAAGCGAAATTACTCACCTTAATAACTACCAGTCAACAATGGCTGCAGATATGGGTGTTGAATACACACCAGTTACATCAGCTGGAACACAGACACTTAATGGTCTTCAGGCTACAGCATATTGCCGTATCCGTTACACAGCAGGTGATGACTTCAAGAGAGCAGAGAGACAGAGAACAGTACTGATGGCAATTCTCGATAAGGCTCAGGATTGTTCACTTACTGAACTTACAGATATAGCCAATAAGGTATTTGAAGAGACATATACTTCTCTTGATCTTTCAGATATTATTACAATGCTTGGCAATATCACAAATTATACAGTTGTATCAAATGATGGCTTCCCTAATGAAGAGATGCGTGCAACAGGTAATATGGGTGATGCAGGTAGTAGCGTAATTCCAATAACACTTGCTACAAACGTTAAGTGGCTTCATGAGTATCTGTTCGATGATACAGAATACGAAGTTACAGAAGACGTACTTGAGTACAGTGACAAGATCGCAGCAGATTATACAGAATTCTGTGGTGGCTGATCTGATTACAATGATTAATATTAGGGAGCTGGTAGTTATTACTAGCTCCCTTTTTTGAGGGTAAAAAAGAAATGTCCAAAGTAGATGTTATAATTCCTACATACAAGCCTGGTGAAGAGCTCTTTGTATTATTAAGAGATCTGCAGAGACAGAGTAGAAGACCAGACCATATAATTATTATGAATACGGAGAAGAAATATCTGGATGGAATTATGAAAAAACATGATATGGAAAAGGAATTCCCAGAACTCATTATTCATAACATCAAGAAATCAGAATTTGATCATGGCGCAACAAGAGATAAGGGCATGCAGCTGTCTGATGCAGATTTTGTGCTCCTTATGACTCAGGACGCAATGCCAAGAGATAACAAGCTTATATCATCTCTTTTAAAAGCATTTGATGATGAGCAGGTCGCAGCAGCTTATGGAAGACAGTATCCAAAGTCTGACTGTAATCTCGCAGAACGTTTTTCCAGAAAATTCAACTATCCTGATAAGCCAATGAGAAAAACGGAATCTGATGTAAATAAACTTGGAATTAAGACATATTTTTGTTCAAATGTATGTGCAATGTATCGCCATGAGACTTATAATAAACTTGGTGGATTCATTAAAAATGCCATTTTTAACGAGGATATGATATACGCAGGAACAGCTGCCAAGGCAGGCTATGCAATATGCTATGTGCCACAGGCAGGGGTTATTCATTCACATAACTATACATGCATGCAGCAGTTTCAAAGGAACTTTGATCTGGGTGTTTCTCAGGCTCAGCATCCTGAAATCTTTGGAAATATCAAATCCGAAGATGAAGGGATTAAAATGGTCAAGAAAACCATTGCACATTTCATCAGTCTGGGGAAGATTTATTTGGTCCCACATTATATAATAATGAGTGGGTTTAAGTTTATTGGGTACAGACTCGGTAAGTCTTATAGGAAACTTCCAAAGTCTGTTATACTTTTTTGCACTATGAACAGAAGTTACTGGGATAATAATTAGGGGTCCATCGACAACTGATGACAACGCAGTAAATTCAAATTATAACAAGCATATAGTCGAGTTAATATAAAACAGCTACACTAGAGAGGTAGAACATATACATGGGGGATAATATGAGTTTAAATCTATCTGATGGAGATATTAAGAGTTGGGAAGAAGTTAATCTTCTCTATAATTCTGCGCTTAAGCAGGTCAATACCAAGATTGAGATACTGAATGCTGAATTTCAGGAGGTACACCGTTACAATCCTATTGAGCATATCAAGTCACGTATCAAATCACCTAACAGTATTGTCAAAAAGCTCAAGAAGCACGGTTATGAATCAACTCTTGAGAATATGGTCAAATACGTAAATGATATAGCAGGTATCAGAATTATCTGCTCATTTACATCTGATATATACAGAATAGCTGATATGCTGGCTAATCAAAGGGATCTGCAGGTTCTGACAATCAAGGACTACATCATGAACCCTAAGAAGAGCGGATATCGCAGCTATCACATGATAGTAGCCATACCGGTCTATCTGTCTGATAAGATGTCAAATGTCAAAGTTGAGATACAGATTCGTACTGTAGCTATGGATTTCTGGGCCAGCCTGGAGCACAAGATACAGTACAAATTCGAAGGAAAGGCTCCGGCACATATCAACCAGGAGCTCTATGAGTGCGCGCACATGGTATCCGATCTGGATGATAAGATGCTCTCACTTAATGATGAGATTCTCAGCATATCTGCTCAGATGGAGCGAGAAAAAGCTAATCAGGTATAAAGTTTAAAAATGTTCCATTTTTAAACACGAATTGGTGTCACAAGTTCCACCAATATCGAACCATTAGCCACTCGTTTCACTCGTGACATTAGGTAAATATTGCACAAAAAATAAAAGGGACCTTGAAAAAGGTCCCAGTAATTATTAAAAAAGCCCTAAAAATGAGGAGTGCCCAGACACCTTTCGGCGCCCGGGCTATTATGAAAAAATTTATCTATCTTTTATTGTTATGCCTCGAAGGCTTCATCCCTTCGACATTTATAACTATAACAGTGAAATATGAATTTTTTATGAACAAAAAGTAAACCATTAGTAAATTGATACAAAGAAAAATGGTATGAAAAGTTATTGTTGTACAAAATGCATAATAAATGATAATCTATAATGGTAAAAATGTTAGGCAACTTTATCATGGAGAGGTAAGGACATGGAGAACTTAATGGAAAAAGTTACACAGAGGCTTGGGGCACAGGAAATTATAAGAGCTAATGTGGCCGCAGAGGCAGCGGAAACAGAGCGCCTTAAAAAGCAGGAAGAGAACTATAAAAGTGAAATAGCTGAGCTCAAGGAAAATGCCAGCCGCACAGAAGATCTCCTCATGCAGATAAGAACCTACATTGGCAAAAATAACAACGAAAACAATGACGAAATCGTTCGTCTTGTAGATGAACTCGACAAGAATCTGAAGACTATGCTCGAAGAGACTAATGACAAACTGTCTAAGCGTCTTGATGAAACAGATGAGAAGAATCATGATGTTGGGGTACGTGTATATCGTAATGTACAGGCTTCTCTTGTAGACGAGCAGAAAAAGCAGACAGAAGAAATCCTTCAGGCTGTTAATAATATTAGCAGTGACAAGATGAGATCTGACATGAAGGAGCAGTTCAAAGAGCTTACCAGAAAGGTCGACGCTCTTTACACACAGGTGGGAACCAAGAATAACGGGGTTGTGCCAATTTCAGTAATTTCGCTGATTGTCAGCATAGCAACTCTTGTATTATTATGTTTAAGACTGATGGGGATGTTCTAATAATTTTTTCCCAATATCAAAATGAAATTTATAGAAACGGGATGGATACTATATGTCAAAACAGATTTGGCAGCCAGGAAATATGTTATACCCTATTCCTGCTGTTATGGTCAGTTGCGGCCGTGAAGGAGAAAAACCAAATATTGTAACAGTTGCATGGGCAGGTAATGTTTGCAGTTCACCCGCATGTGTATCAATATCTGTTCGCAAGGAAAGGTACTCATATGATATAATCTGTGAGACTGGTGAATTTGTAATAAATCTCACTAATAAGGCGCTTACATACGCCACCGACTGGTGCGGTGTGCGTTCCGGAAGAGATTATGACAAATTCAAGGAGATGAAACTTACACCAAGCAAATCTAACAAAGTCTCTTGCCCAGGTATAGAGGAGAGCCCGGTTAATATTGAATGCAAGGTTATCCAGCGCATTCCACTTGGAACTCACGATATGTTCATTGCTGAGGTCCAGTGCGTAGATGTAGATGAAAAATATCTTGATGAGAAGGGCAGATTTGACATGAAGAAGGCAGATCTTGTTGCCTATTCACATGGAGAATATTTTGCACTTGGCAAAAAGCTCGGCAAATTCGGATATTCAGTTGCCAAAAAGCAGGGCAAGAAATCTGCTAAGACTGCAAAACCAGTAAAATCTGCAAAGTCAGAGAAGATGGCAAAATCTACAAAAACTAATAAGAAGGTTAAAAGTAAGAAGAACAAAAAGTAATGAAGCAATTTACCATTTACCATAAGAAAATTAATATTTGGATGTTCCAGTCGTCAGCACTTGTTATAATGCTTTGGATTTTATTTATGCCAAATTATACACCTCTAAAAAGTACAGGCGATAACATTTTTGAAGTCCAGTTAAATGGTCAGACCGTAGGTGTGCTAGGTTCCAAATCCGATGCACAGAGATGTCTTAGAAATGCAAGAAGAGTTGTTGCATCAGAAAGTGATGAGCTCGTAATGATCAAGACTAACCTTGATATGATAGGTAGTAAGGTTCTCTGGGGCAAACTCGATGATGAAGAAGATGTTACTAGTAATATGATTGATATATTACAGAGCAGTATTTATAATACTCTCGAGAGATCATATACAGTTAAGATAAACGAATTCTCAATTAACTTATCAAGTATCAAAGATGTTCAGACACTTCTGGAAACAGCACTGTCCAAGTACGACACAGAAAATGAATATCAGGTAGATCTTGTACTTGATCCAACCAGAGAAGTTAACGTACTGACAACATCCGTTACTACAGTTGAGGAAGCTGAGAAGGAAGAAGAAGCGCAGAATGCACTTCCGGAAGCCGGTTATGATTCACTTCTTACAACAGTTTTTGATGAAGTTACACCAATAGTTGATGAGCTTGACTTCGAAGATTATGATCTGGGACTTCAGAGCATAGACTTTGGAGATAAGATAGAAATTGTAGAAGGCTATATGCCACAGGAAGAGATTACAGATCTCGATTCTGCAATTAGTGAAGTTACTAAGGACAAAGAGAAAAATCAGATATACGAAGTTCAGGCTGGTGATACACTTGGTACCATCGCGGAGGCTTATGGACTCAGTCTTCAGGAACTCATTGATATGAATGATTCCATAGAAAATGAGTATTCTACAATCCGTACAGAAGACGAACTTGTAGTTACTGTTCCTGAGCCAGAGCTGTCAGTTGTTTATACCAAGCTTGAGTATTATGAAGAAGATTATGAAGCAGAGATTCAATATGTTGATAATGACAGCTGGTACACAACAGAGTCCAAAGTTATTCAGGAACCATCGGCAGGACATCGTAAGATTATAGCAGTTACAACATATGAAAATGATAGTCAGGAGAGCAAGGATATAGAAAAAGAGGAGATAACTTATCCTGCTGTTCCTAAGATTATAGAGAGAGGTACAATTGTTCCTCCTACATATATTAAGCCTATTTCTGGTGGAAGAATTTCTTCTGGATTTGGTAAAAGAACTGCTCCTACAAAGGGTGCAAGTACATTCCATAAGGGTGTTGACTGGTCTACACCAGTTGGTACTGCGGTAATGGCTTCATCCGCTGGTACAGTTACAAGAGCCGGATGGGGAAGCGGATATGGTTATGTAATTTATATTCAGCACGCAGATGGTCGTGAGACCAGATATGGACATCTGTCCAAGATACTGGTTAAGGTAGGGCAGACAGTAAGCCAGGGTGAGAAGATTGCTCTTTCAGGAAATACTGGTGTTAGTACGGGTCCACATTTACATTTTGAAATTCTTATTAATGGAACACAGGTAAATCCTCTTAATTACCTGAATTAAAAGGGTTATAAGAATCTTATTTTACAAATTAAGTGTTTTGTGGTATAAATAAAAAGTTCGTATTTAAGAACTTTTAAGAACACGCATGAGGGCTATTATGGAAAAATATGTTATAAAAGGCGGAATACCATTAGTAGGAGAGGTTGAGATCGGTGGAGCCAAGAATGCTGCACTTGCTATCCTCGCTGCTGCTACAATGAGTAGTGAGACTGTATATATAGATAACATGCCTGATGAGGCAGATACAAATGTAATGTTGCAGGCAATGGCAAGTATTGGTGTAATCATTGAGAGAACATCAAGACATTCTGTTAAGATTAATGCCTCACACATTAGTAATCATACAATTGAAAACGATTATATCAAGAAGATTAGAGCATCTTATTACCTTATAGGTGCCCTTCTTGGTAAATATAGAACAGCTCAGGTAGTACTTCCAGGTGGTTGTAATATCGGACTCAGACCTATCGATCAGCACATTAAGGGCTTCACAGCACTTGGTGCTACAGTTTCTATTGAACATGGCATGATTGATGCAAGAGCTGATAAGCTTGTCGGTAATCATATATATCTGGATGTTGTCAGTGTTGGTGCTACAATCAACATTATGATGGCAGCAGTTATGGCCGATGGTAAGACAATTATCGAGAACGCTGCCAAGGAGCCACACGTAGTTGACTTTGCAAACTTCCTTAACAGCATGGGTGCCAACATCAAGGGTGCTGGTACAGATGTTATCCGTATTAAGGGTGTTTCAGAACTCCACGGTACAGAATATACAATTATTCCTGACCAGATTGAAGCTGGAACATTTATGGTAGCAGCTGCTGCAACAATGGGAGATGTAACAGTCAAGAACGTTATTCCTAAGCATTTAGAGTCTATCAGTGCCAAGCTCGTAGAGATGGGATGCCAGGTACAGGAATCAGATGATGCAGTAAGAGTAGTAGCTAATAAGCGTCTTCAGAAGACAAATGTTAAGACACTTCCTTACCCGGGATTTCCAACTGACATGCAACCACAGATGACAGTTGCGCTTGGTCTTGCAAGTGGTGTCAGCCTCGTTACAGAGAGCATATTTGAGAATAGATTCAAGTATGTTGATGAACTAACTCGTATGGGTGCTAACATGAAGGTAGAAGGTAGCACAGCCATCATTGATGGTGTAGACAGATACACAGGTGCTGATGTTTCAGCTCCAGATTTAAGAGCTGGTGCCGCACTTGTTATTGCTGGTCTTACAGCTGATGGATTTACAACTATAGAAGATATCCGCTATATAGAAAGAGGATATGAAGAATTTGATGCTAAGCTCAGAGAACTTGGAGCACAGATCGATAAAGTTGATACAGACAGAGATGTGCAGAAATTCAAGCTTAGATATGCATAATAATAGCCTAAACTAAAATTTATAATATAAATAAACTCCGTGATTGAATTACTTAATCACGGAGCTTTTTATTTCCTGTCAGGATATATATTAAATTATTGCCTCGATATAAAGCGAATTATTTACACTTAAATCTATATATTTGTCATCACATTTAATCGTAGGTTTTGCAAGATGATCACGATTGATGAATACGATTTCACCTTCCTGACCATTATTAAGCCTGACTCTGTTTAGCAGATATGTATTAACTATATTTTGCAGAAACGTCATTATGATATTTGCATCATATTTCTGCAGACCTTCTGATTCAAACATTTGAATCGCAATGAATGGACACAGCGGTCCTCTGTATACACGGGCTGATGTCATAGCATCATATACGTCCGCTACAGTTACTATTTTGGCAAAAAAGTCTATCTGTGGCCCCATTAGGTGAAGTGGATAACCTGTTCCATCACATCTCTCATGGTGCATAAGTGCAGCGTTTTTTACGTGCTCACTTAAGTTTAAATTCTTTAAAATCTGATAACCTTGCTGAGGATGTGTTTGTACTATAGAGTACTCATCCGGTGTCAGCTTGGCTGGTTTAGTTATAATTTCACCAGGAATTAAGAGCTTTCCAATATCATGGAATAGTCCAGCCTGTGTTGCTATTTCAATATCTTCTTCACTTAGTTTCAACCACTGACCTATGATATTGCTGATAAGTGCAACGTTAATGCAATGTGTATAAGTTGCATCATCATAGGATCTGAGTGAATGAATCATATCAAATACATTTGATGGGCCACGACCTTTTTCTATCAGACCATAAATCGGATGTATCAAATCTTTTACTAATAGGGGTTTATTGTCTCTTACGATATCGTTTATTACATCTTTAAAATTCTCTGCACAGTCTTCAAAGTCATGCTTGAATTCCTGAAACTCAGGAGTGTCACGTAGTCTTTCTGAATATGAGCGAGTTTCAATAATATTTGAAAGCTCAGATTCATCTTCGACAAGAACATTTATGATAGAATAAAAAGCCAGTTTAGTAATTGCCTTGTCATCAAGAGTATATCCTTTAGGCAGAATCAGCTGATCATTATTAAAAGTATATACATTATCTGCAAGTACCATCCCAGGTACAAGTTTTTTAGTTACAACACGTTTCATAGTATCTCCCACAGGATATAAAAAAATATTACCACTAATAGTACATTATTAATTGTATATTCGATATAATCAAAAGTCAAAATATCTACTACGAATTTAGAGACTTTTAATGATTATAAACTTTAAAATATTATAATTTTAGAGGAGTTTATATATTTACTATTGCCATTTTTTTAACAAGGGTATACAATTTCTTTAGAAAAAAACATAATAATAATTTCTTCGGGGCAGGGCGCAATTCCCTACCGGCGGTATAGTCCGCGACCCACTTGCAAGTGGCTGATTTGGTGCAATTCCAAAACCGACAGTATAGTCTGGATGAGAGAAGAATATAGCGATAGTTATTTATGATGCTTAGAATTTAACGAGCCCCGAACCAATAGGTTTAGGGCTTTTTCTTATGTCTATATTTGCTTTATTTGCATAAGAGATTCTGAGCAGATAATAACGATTCGTATATACCACGAGGAAAGGTTGAAAGGAGAACCTGATGAATAACGATTTAATGAAGAACATAGCTGAGAATACTGCCTTTGTATTAGGATTCCTGGCTATCGTAGCAGTACTTTTTGTAATAGCTTATGTTTTTGAAAAAATGGCTGCAAAAAAGACAGGGGATAAGGAGAAAATTCTCACAACAAGAAAGATTGTAATAATTGGTGTATTTTCAGCAATTTCTTTTGCACTTATGTTAATTGAAGTTGCAGTACCATTTGCACCAAGCTTTTACAAGATTGACCTTGGTGATCTTCCAGCACTTATAGGTGCATTTGCATTTGGACCAATGGTAGGCGTACTCATTGAGTTCATTAAGATCCTTCTGAATCTTATATTCCAGGGAACAACTACAGCTTTTGTAGGCGAGCTTGCTAATTTCATCGTAGGATGCAGCTTTGTACTCCCAGCATCTATCGTATATGCATTCAAGAAGACCAGAAAGAACGCAATTATTGCAACAATCGTAGGAACAGTATGTATCACAATATGCGGTACAGTATTTAATGCAGTATATCTACTTCCTGCATTTGCAGCCCTTTATGGAATGCCACTTGAAGCTCTTATAGGAATGGGAACAGAGATCAACTCAGCTATTACTGATGTAACAAGTTTTGTTATCATCTGCGTTGCTCCACTTAATCTGTTAAAGGGTTCTATCGTTTCTGTAATAACAATTCTTATCTACAAGCAGCTCAGCCCTATTCTTAAATTCGGCAGAATTGAAAGTGTAAAAAAGAAAGATACAGTTACAGAGAACTAAGATATAAAAGTATTTGAAATTTTTCATTTTGGTTGTATAATTGGGAATCGCTCTGGTCAGCGATTCCCTTTTTGATTTTTAGAAATAAAAAAAGCAATCATACCAGGAATAGTACTTTTTTGAATGTATTACACATTAATGCTATTATGAAAGTAATAATGCAAAAAAATAATTGTAAAGGATAGAGACGTGAAGGTTACTAAGATTGAATCTAACAGCGCAAAAGAGACTTTTGAGCTGGGCAAAAGAATAGGTGAAAATGCAAAGCCAGGAATGGTATATACTCTTGTCGGAGATCTCGGAGTAGGTAAGACTGTTCTCACACAGGGTGTGGCAGCCGGGCTTGGAATTACAGGACCTGTTAACAGTCCTACATTTACAATTCTGCAGGTATATGACGAGGGCAGAATACCTTTTTATCATTTCGATGTATACAGAATCGGTGATGTAAGCGAGATGGATGAAATTGGTTATGAGGATTATTTCTACGGAGATGGTATGTGCTTTATTGAATGGGCCAATCTCATAGAAGAAATACTTCCAGATAAATATACAGAGATCTGTATTGAAAAAGACCTTGAGAAAGGATTCGATTACAGACTCATTACAGTTACAGATATAGACTAAGGTGGTGCTACGTGAAGATATTAGCAATTGATACATCAGGACTTGTAGCTACTGTTGCAGTAGCAGATGGAGATGTCCTTGTATCACAGTTTTCAATTCAATTCAAAACAACTCATTCTCAGATACTGGTTCCTATGCTCGATGCAATTCAGAGCAATATCGGACCATTTATGAATACTATAGATGCCATAGCAATAGCTAAGGGCCCAGGTTCATTTACAGGTCTGAGAATTGGAGCGGCTACAGCCAAGGGATTATGCCTTGCGCTTGATAAGCCACTTATACCTGTGCCTACAGTGGATGCACTTGCATACAATCTCTACGGCACAGAGAAGATCATCTGTCCTATGATGGATGCAAGGAGAAGTCAGGTATACACAGGACTTTATACATTTGTTCCAACATCAAGTGAAGGAACTATGGAACAGAAATTTACTATGAAGACAATTGAATCTCAGACAGTACTAGGTATTGAAGAGATTGCAGATAAGATAAACGAGATTGGTAAGCCGGTTGTACTCCTTGGAGACGGCATACCTGTTTATCATGACAAGTTAGAAAAACTCTTAAAGGTACCATTTTCTGTGGCCAACCTCAATCAGAACAGACAGAGTGCGGCAGCAGTTGCAGCACTTGCAATGACTATTTATGAAGAGGGCGGTGCTATAAGCGGAATGGAATTTGCACCTGATTACCTCAGACAGTCACAGGCTGAGCGCGAGGGGGGATCAGCAGATGGCGGCAAGAAAAAGCTCCCAAAGAGACCAGGCGTAATCAGAATCAGAGAGATCAGAGCTGAAGATATTACAGAAGCAGCAGAACTTGAAAAGAAGTGCCTTGGAGCGGAAGCATGGACTGAGAAACAGCTCCTCGAAGCTCAGGCAAGAGATGACACAGTTTACGTAGTTGCAGAAAAGACAGGCAAGATAGTAGGCCTGTGCGGTGTCAGAAACGTATCAGGTGACGGCGAAATCACAAACGTTTCTGTCAGTGAGACCTGCAGAAATGAAGGCATCGGATATAAGATGCTCAAACAATTAATCGAACGCGGCAGAGGTATAGGCATTACAGCATATACACTCGAAGTCAGAGCACAGAATGCTCCAGCAATCAGACTATATGAGAAGCTTGGCTTTAAGTCAGAAGGAGTAAGACCTAATTTCTATGAGAATCCAACTGACGATGCTGCAATTTACTGGAGAAAGGAACAGTGATTTTTCACTAAAATAATAAATGATAGATGTATGTTTGCTTGGAACAAGCGGAATGATGCCACTTCCATATCGCTTTCTTACAGCGCTTATGGTCAGATATAACGGCAAGAGTATTTTAATAGACTGCGGAGAAGCTACTCAGATAGCCATGCGCAAAAAAGGCTGGAGTCCAAATCCAATTGATATCATATGTTTTACACATTATCATGCGGATCATATAAGCGGACTTCCTGGCATGCTCCTGACAATGGGAAATGCCGAGAGAACAGAGCCACTTACACTTATCGGACCAAAGGGACTTGAGAGAGTAGTTAATTCATTAAGAGTAATTGCACCGGAGCTCCCTTTTGAAATTATCTATCACGAGATAGATGGAGACGAATTTGAGATTGAGCCTGAAGGCATGCCAGACTTTAAATTAAAGGCATTTAAGGTCAATCACAATATTACCTGTTACGGATATACCATGATGCTTTCAAGAGCCGGTAAGTTCAATGTGGAAGCAGCTACAGCAAATGGAATAGAGAAGATGTATTGGGGCAGACTCCAGAAGGGTGAGACAATTACTACAGACGACGGTAGAATTTTTACCCCGGATATGGTACTGGGTGCGCCTAGAAAGGGTATACACCTTACATATACAACTGATACACGCCCTACAGACAGTATCGTAGAGAACGCAAAGGGTTCAGACCTGTTCATCTGCGAAGGCATGTATGGAGAAAAAGATAAGCAGAAAAAGGCCCGTGAGCACAAGCATATGACTTTCTATGAAGCTGCGGATATGGCCAAAAAGGCTGAAGTAAAGGAAATGTGGCTGACACATTATAGCCCGTCTCTTGTAAATCCAGCCGAATATTTACCTGAAACCAGAAAGATATTCAAGAACACAATTGCAGCTAAGGATGGCAGAACTGTAGAACTTAAGTTTGAAGATGAAAAGGAATAAAAAGTGGCTAGTGATGCTGACTTGTCAGCAGAAAGAGGGGTTCTTATGAGCAAGGGACAGGATAATTCAGGACTTATCAAAGCAGCAGTACTAATTGTAGCAATTGGAATTATTGTATTTGTGGCGTATTTTTTTATACTAAATCGAAATCCTAGTACAAATGACAGCGCCGAGACAGATGTATTGACACCTGTTCAGGAAATAACGGCAATGGACCTTACAAAGTCATATCCGGCATCACCAACTCTTGTAGTTGAGCTGTATTCCAAGATAATGCAGGTCATGTACAAATATGACTATACTGATGATGAATTCAGTAAGATGGCTACAGTACTGGGACAGCTCTTTGATGATGAGCTTATGGCCAACCAGACCAATTATCCGTCCGGCATCAAATCAGACGTTGATCAGAAAAAGACTGATGATTATGCCATATCAACATATACCATTCAGAGCGAAAGCGACATCATTAAGCAGGAAGTTGATGGTGACCAGATCGCTTACGTTCAGTGTATATATGCTGTAAGACATTCAACAGCAACTCAGAATACGGTTTACCTTTTTGTCCTCAGACAGGACGCTGAAGGCAACTGGAAGATTCTCGGATGGACATCTGAGAATTCAGAAGAGTAAATGTGGATTATGTATTAGATGATATAGAATGTGTTTTATATTGGATGATATAAAATGTATGTTTAAAATGTTTGGATAAAATATAAGTTTGAGACCAGCAAAATGTTGGTTCTGGCTTGTATTTACAGAATTAGATTTAGGACTTGAAAGATGGAAGATATTAAAATCAATAAGACAACTGAGGATGACGGTGTCATCTTCATGTCTGTAAAAAAAGAATCAGAAAAAGAAGTAGATGCAAAGAAGGACGGAGACGTTACAATTCTAGCTATCGAAAGCTCCTGCGATGAAACAGCAGTAGCTATCGTAAGAAACGGCAGAACAGTACTATCTAACATCATCTCTTCACAGATAGCACTTCATACAGTGTATGGAGGCGTTGTTCCAGAAATTGCATCAAGAAAACATATTGAAAAGATTGATTATTGCATTAAGGCTGCGCTAGAAGAGGCAGCCTTAACCTTTGACGATATCGATGCTATTGCAGTTACCTATGGACCAGGTCTTGTAGGAGCACTTCTTGTTGGCGTTTCTGAGGCCAAAGCGCTCGCTTTTGCCCTCAATAAACCTTTAATAGGTGTTCATCACATTGAAGGCCATATAAGCGCAAATTTCATCGAAAATAAGGAATTAGAACCACCATTCGTATGCCTTGTTGCATCAGGTGGTCATTCTCACCTTGTAGTAGTTAAGGATTATGGTGAATACGAGATAATCGGACAGACAAGAGATGATGCAGCTGGAGAAGCCTTTGACAAAGTGGCAAGAGCAATAGGACTTGGCTACCCAGGCGGCCCTAAGATTGACAAGGCAGCAAGAGAAGGTAACCCTGATGCAATAGAATTCCCTAAGACCAAGATAGAAGGCGCTCAGTACGACTTTAGTTTCAGTGGTCTTAAATCAGCTGTACTCAATTATATTAACGGTGCTGAGATGAAGGGTGAACCAATAAACCAGGCTGACCTTGCAGCTTCTTTCCAGAAGAACGTCGTAGACGTACTTGCAGGCCATGCTATAGATGCAGTTAAGAAATATGGCTACAAGAAGCTTGCTATTGCAGGCGGCGTTGCCTCTAACACAGCGCTCAGAGAACGCCTTGAAAAAGACTGCGCAGATAACGGTATTAGCTTCTACAGACCATCACCAGTACTCTGTACAGATAATGCGGCCATGATAGGTACAGCAGCTTATTATGAGTATCTCAAGGGCGTTAGGAGCGGTCTCGATCTCAATGCGGTACCAAACCTCCCATTAGGAGACAGAGAACGCAGATATCATGCGAATAGATAATATATATGATATAGAATTGTAAGAGTGACTTTAGTCATGAAGCAATTCGTATATAATAATATATAAATATTTTTGAGGATTTTAGAATGAAGACGGTTGCTGTTGTTCTTGCCGCTGGTAGCGGCAGCAGAATGAAAACAAAAGTAAAGAAGCAGTATCTTGAGGTTAATGGTAAGCCTTTAATTTATTATGCTCTTAATGTATTTGAATATAGCTTCATAGATGAAGTGGTACTTGTAGTATCTCCTGGAGATGTTGATTTCGTTCAGAGAGATATTGTAGATAAATTTGGATTTAAAAAGGTAACAGCCATAGTAGAAGGCGGTAAGCAGCGCTATCACAGCGTATGCATAGGCCTTAACGCCGCATCTGCAGATGCAGACTATGCCTTCATACACGACGGTGCAAGACCATTTGTTAATATGGCTATGCTTAACAGACTCCTTGATGCCGTAAAGTCTCACAGAGCCTGCGTAGCAGCTATGCCTGTAAAAGACACTATCAAGATAGCCGACGAAAACGGCTTTTCAAGCCAGACCCCTAACAGGGACAGAGTCTGGATGATCCAGACCCCTCAGGTATTTGACTATAGCCTTATTAGAGAACTCTATAACAAGCTGATTGATGAAGAAGATGAAATATTATCCAAAGGCATTAACATAACAGACGACGCCATGGTAGTAGAGACCTTCTCAGATGTCAAAGTCAAGCTCGTAGAAGGCTCCTATAGCAACATCAAGATCACAACCCCAGAAGACATCCCAGCCGCACTGGCTATTATGGGAGAATGATTGGGAAGTGTAGTGTGAATCATATTGTGATGTGTAATGTGATATATGATTTATGTTTGAAGATATAATGTGATATATGATTTATGCTATGAAGGTATAATGTGGTATTTGGTTTATAACATGGAAGTTAGATGTAAAAGTATAATCTCCTTTTGTTTGGTACGGATGATGATGATCTGTGTCCTGCAAAGGAGATTTTTTATTTCTCTGCTGTTTTGTCTCTATTTATCTTTATTTCTATTTCTATTTTATTTATCTCTATTTCAGAGTAATAAGAGTTTAGAGTAACCATAAAATATCATTAAACATTAAGAGCCACGGCTGCGCTGAGGTTTACCGTTGAGTACAACAGCAGTGAATTAAACTTCATGAATTATATGTCACTGCTGTTGAGCTCTATGTCAACTATCTGTGTAGCCGCTATTCCTATTATCCTATGGCTATTGATGGGTTTGTGTCAGACCAACTCAGCGTTATCTGATGTTATGGCATGACATATATGAGCTGAAAGAACTTGAATGTAGGTACAAACATCCCGTATCAAGTAATTTGTACCTACACATTTCAAGGCACAGGGCTCATGAATTGTAGGTACAAGGTACCTGTTTTTAGCTTACTGCTTTGAAATCCGCACATTCTTTATCCAAGTCGTTACTGGCCACGGCCAATACGTAAACTTCATGAAGTTTACTCATCATTACAACTACCATATAGTAAATAATTTCAGTATCTGAGAAATCTAAATCATATAAATCAGGCTTTGAAATTACTATTTTTAGAAAAATATTGTAGCTGGAGTACACAAAAAATAAAAAAATCAAAAAAATTTTGAGCTTATTTGGAGTATAAAAGTGGTTTTTTGACGTTGATTTATATAGTTTTTATAAAAAAATCCAAATTTTTTCTTTGAAAAATACAGTTTAAAAGAATGTGATAAATAAAGGATTTGCGGCGCTTTTTGAACGACTCAAAACAAATTTAAATGTCGAAATTGTGTTTTTTAGAAAAAAATTCAAAAAAAATAAAAATAATCGCTTGACATTAAACCACCTCTTTGCTAATATAATTCTTGCGCTGCGCGAGATACGAACGCAAAGCGAAAAAACAAAATACAATCATATTTATGTGATTGACTCGGAGAGGTATCGAAGTGGTCATAACGAGGCGGTCTTGAAAACCGTTTGTCCGCAAGGGCGCAAGGGTTCGAATCCCTTTCTCTCCGCTTGTAATTATAAGATCCGCTGTTAGCAATTTGCGGTTTCGCAAAAAAGATTGAAGCTAAATCCTAACGGACATGTTTCATGAATCAACTATTTTGGAGAAGTACTCAAGTGGTTGAAGAGACACCCCTGGAAAGGGTGCAGGTCGTTAATAGCGGCGCGCGGGTTCAAATCCCGCCTTCTCCGTTCCTTGTTAATCAAGGACATAATTACAAAGCACTTTGACAAATAAACAGTAATGCAACCCTGAAAAATTCTATTTGAAT
>CAMJFD010000031.1 GCA_946404845.1 uncultured Butyrivibrio sp.
GTAGGAATGAAACATAAAAGTTTATAACTTTTTATAAGTTTTCAGTAACGGATAAGAGTAGCGCAGATGCAGAAACTCATGCAGTTGAGGACTCTGGAGAAGAGCAGTAAGATTTGTAAGTGACAATTTATAGAAATATATGTTTTTTTAGCAATATAGTATTTGATATAAGTTATGATGAATTCAAGGATATGGCCTGTCAGGTCATATCCTTTTTAATTGAATAGGAAATTGCTTTGCAAATTTCCAAATTTAATAAAGCATTCCGTGTAGAAAGTGTAAATGCTGCAAAAATGCAGCATTGTTTGGCATGAAAATATCGATAGCGCCATTCTTGACTCTGTAATGAAAACTAATGGTTTATAAGAAAACTTCATGAAGTAGTTGCTTAGTTAGAAATATTAAATAATTTTGATGTATTAGAAAAATTATTATATTCAGTCTAGCTGCAGGCTTTGGAAGTTCATATAGGATGAAATTTGGATAAAAGTCGTTTCTAAAAGCAAAACATGTATATGAGGAACGACTTTATTTTGGGATGTTACTTAGAACATGATAAAAAGTCGGTCCTATATATAAAAATAAGTGTTTGGGACCGACATTATCTCTGGAAGTTTATTATGATCAAATAAAAAGTCGGTCCAAAATATAAAAACAAGCGTTTGGGACCGACATTTTCTCTGGAAGTTCATTATGATAAAACAAAAAGTCGTTCCAAAATATAAAAACAAGAGTTTAGGACCGACATTTTCTCTGGAAGTTCATTATGATAAAACAAAAAGTCGTTCCAAAATATAAAAACAAGCGTTTAGGACCGACATTTTCTCTGAAAGTAACCTATGATAAAACAATAAGTCGGTCCTAAACTTAAAAATATGTGTTTAATACCGACTTTTATTCGAAATAGAACTTTGATAGTTATAAAAAGTCGTTCCTCATAGCTTTAAATAAAGAAATGGAACGATATTTGATCCTAGTGCAGCTATTTTATTATATTAACTTGACTATATGCTTGTTATAATTTGAATTTACTAGTCTCCATTCCGAACCAAACCACAAAAATATTAAATACCACCACAGTCTCCATTCCCCACCTAAAGCGGTTTCCACCCATTATTCAAAATTACTAAATCCACTTGATTATTTTTGTTGAATATTTTTCTCCAAAAATCCCCCACTTTTCCCCCACCTGGTTACACAAATACGAGAAATGAATCGAAATTACAAATAAAAATGTAATCACAAAAAGAAAATTTATTTTATTTTTATTTTCAAGTTTCCAAAAAAGTATTGAGTTTAAGGGATTTTTGACTTATAATCAACTTAGGTGGTAAAAAGTGTCACAAAGTGGATGAAAGTGGTAGAGAAATGGGAGCAACTTTTAGAGGCGAGTATTCTCATACAATTGATGCAAAAGGTCGTCTAATCATCCCTTCAAAGTTTCGTGAAATTCTCGGCGAGAATTTCGTGGTTACGAGAGGGTTCGATGGTTGTCTTTTTGTGTTCGCCGAAGATGGTTGGGAAGATTTCGAATCCAAGATACAGGCACTACCACTTGACAACAAAGACGCCAGACTTCTTAGTAGATTCTTCATCGCAGGTGCTGCTGATGTAGAACTTGACAAACAGGGCAGAATCAATATACCATCTACACTTATCCAGCACGCAGCCATTGAAAAGGATGCCATTATCGCAGGTGTTGGAGGACGAATAGAAATATGGTCCAAAGAGAGATGGGAAATGTCTACTACATTTGATGATATTGATGACATAGCCTCTAAGATGTCACAATACGGATTATCAATTTGATCAGCTGGATATTAAAACATAATAGAATATGAACCGTAGTAATTAAGATATAGGAGAGAAACAGTGGAGTTTAAACACTATTCCGTACTTCTGGATGAAGTTATAGAAAATTTGAATATTAAACCAGATGGGATATATGTGGATGGCACACTGGGCGGCGGAGGTCATTCATATCATATAGCCGAGAAGCTTACAAAGGGCGGCAGACTAATTGGTATTGACCAGGATGAGGAAGCAATAAAGGCTGCGACCAAGAGACTGGAGCCTTTTGCTGACAGAGTTACGATTATTAGAGATAATTACGAGAATGCAGTCAAGCGACTTGCAGAGATCGGAATTTATAAAGTAGATGGAATTGTCCTTGATTTGGGGGTTTCATCTTACCAGCTGGATAACGTAGAAAGAGGTTTTTCCTACAAATACGATACAGAGCTGGATATGAGAATGGATAAGAGGCAGAGCCTCACGGCCAAGGATATAGTTAATGACTATACCGAGATGGAAATATTCCATATCATAAGAGATTATGGTGAAGATAAGTTTGCCAAGAATATTGCTAAACATATTGTTAAAGCAAGGGAAGAAGGTCCAATAGAGACAACTTTCCAGTTAAATGAGATTATCAAGGCTGCTATACCAGCCAAGATGAGAGAAAAAGGCGGACATCCATCCAAGAGAACGTATCAGGCAATCAGAATTGCCTTGAACAGAGAGCTGGATGTTCTCGAGAATTCATTAGATGGATTCATTGATATTTTGAATCCGGGCGGAAGGTTTTGTGTAATAACATTCCATTCGCTGGAAGATAGAATCACAAAAGTTAATTTTAAGAGAAATGAAAACCCATGTACATGTCCACCGGAATTTCCAGTGTGTGTATGTGGCAAAGAATCGAAAGGAAAGGTAATTACCAGAAAACCGATTCTTCCAAGTGAAGAAGAACTTGAAGTGAATAGTAGATCCAAAAGCGCAAAGCTTAGAGTTTTTGAACATGTTTAACAGGTTTTTATCTTTTGAGGGAAAAAATTATGGCAAGATATATTAACGGAAATACAGTAAGAAAAGAATATAGACAGGAAGACGACAGACGATTTGTCGAGATTAAGGGTAATAAGCACAGACATTTGAGCAGAATGAGCAAAGGAAATCTTTTGTTCATGGTTGCAGCAATTGTGGCAATGTGTGCTATACTTGTTACCTATATATCTATTCAGTCTTCTGTTACACAGAGTGTAAAAAATATTGCAGAACTTGAAAGTACACTCAATACAATGAAGCAGGATAATGATGAAGCATATAATAAAGCAATCAGTAGTGTGGATCTCGAGGAAGTTAAGAGAATCGCTATTGAAGAGTATGGAATGACATATGCTAATGACGGACAGATTATTACTTATTCAAATGAAGGTGGAAACGATTATGTTCGACAGGTTGCGCCTGTTCCAGAAAGCGGTGAATGATTTAAGGGGGCATCTGCTTAGATGAGTCGAAAGAGAAAAAGAAAACAGCAAAAATTTACAATAGGTATGAAGAGAAAGCTGGTGGTACTGTTTCTTCTGGTACTGCTGGCTTTCGTTGGTCTTGGAGTAAGAATATTACTTATAAACAGAAATAATGGTGAAGAGTACGAAAAACAGGTTCTCTCACAGCAGGAATACGATTCTACAACACTTCCTTTTAGAAGAGGAGAAATTACAGATGCGAACGGCACAGTCCTTGCATATAGTGAAAAAGTATATAACGTAATCCTGGATGTAAAGCAGCTCCTGTATGACGAGGATTATCTTGATCCTACAATCAGTGCTCTTGTAACTAATTTTGGATTTGATGAAAGTGAGCTCAGAACTTATATATCAGAAAATCCTACATCGCAGTATCATACACTTGCAAAAGAGCTGTCATATGAAGAAATAAAAGCATTTAAGGATCTGCAGACAGCTGGCAGCGATACATATAATTCAAATATTCAGGGTGTATGGTTTGAAGAGACATATATCCGAAAGTATCCAAACGGAAGTATGGCCAGTGATGTAATAGGATTTACAACTAGTGATAATAATGGTTTGTACGGACTTGAAGAATACTATAATGATGTTTTATCAGGAACACCAGGAAGAGAGTACGGATACATCGATGAAGATTCCGCACTTGAGAGAACAACAATACCGGCAACTGATGGTAATAGTATTGTTACTACAATTGATGGTAATCTTCAGAGTATAGTTGAGAGATACCTTGCAGAATTCAATGAGGAACACAAGAATGAAGCTCATGAAGGTAATGGTGCCAATAATGTAGGTTGTATCATAATGGAAGTTGATACTGGTAATGTACTGGCAATGGCTAGTTACCCTAATTTTGACTTAAATGATACCAAGAATACTGATGCACTTATTGGTATGCCTATGGTTGACGAAAATGGTAATAAAACAGGTGATTATATTACAGAAGAAAATCTTGAAACACTTGAAGGCGATGTTCTCTTGCAGAATTTTAATAGTTTGTGGAGAAATTTCTGTATATCAGATACCTATGAACCAGGTTCAGTTGCAAAGCCTTTTACAGTGGCAACAGGACTTGAAACAGGCATTATTACAGGTAATGAAGTATACCAGTGTGACGGCTACCTTAATATTGGTGGTTATAATATTAAATGTCATAACACATATGGACATGGACCAATAACAATTCCTAGTGCAATAGAGCAGTCATGTAATGTTGCTATGATGTATATAGGTCAGGCTATAGGTGCGGATATATTTACTAAATTCCAGACACAGTTTGGATTTGGACTTAAGACCAATATTGACCTTGCTGGTGAAGCCAGAACAGAAGGCCTTACATATACTGCTGAACAGATGGGTAGTACAGAACTTGCTACAAACACATTTGGACAGGGCTTTAACGTTGATATGATCGAAATGATAACAGCATTCTGTTCTCTTATAAATGGAGGTAAGTTCTATGAACCACATGTTGTCAGCAAAATCGTTAATTCAAGCGGGGCAACAGTAGAGAATATAGAACCAAGAGTTTTAAGAGAAACAGTATCTGGATCAACATCAGAGAAGATTATTGAATATTGTAATCTTGTTGTATCTGGAGAAAATGGTACAGGTAAGACTGCAAGACCAGCTGGATATATGATCGGTGGTAAGACAGGTACAGCTCAGACACTTCCTAGAGGTAACGGTGAATACGTTGTTTCGTTTATGGGATATGCACCTGCAGATGATCCTGAAATTGCAATTTATGTTGTAGTAGACAGACCGAATGTAGAAAGTCAGGATAATGCCAAATATGCGACAACAATTGTAAAAAAGATACTTACAGAAGCTCTGCCATATCTTAATTATCCTATGACAGAAGAGGTTACAGAAGAGGAACAGGCAGAACTCGATGAACTTATGGCAAATATCGTAACTCCTATTACATCATCAAGTACAGAAGGCGCTTCTGGAGAAGAGACAGTAGACGGTGATGCAACAGAAGGTGCTTCCGGTTCAGAGGAAGGTGCTTCTTCAGAAAGTTCTTCTGATGCAGCTAGCAGTAGTTCTAGCGGGGCTTCAGATGATGCAACAACGGAAACTTCGCAGATATGGAAGTCATTTGAAGTAGATCCGGAGACAGGATATTATATTGATCCATCAACTGGGGCACTTATAAATCCTGATAATGGTAATTCCATTGGCGGGGATGCACTGCCGGATTTTGACAGTAGCAGCACAGGTTCAGCGAGCTCATCTGCAGCAAGTTCTGATACAACTGAGTGAGTTTCTGAATAGTAAGAGCGAAATTATTGAGTATTCTGACATATTGGTGCTAAATTCACAAATAGACAGTCTGGCATCATTATAGGAAAAGAGAATATACTATAATTTATAGAAATTAGTTATTGTAACGTTGGAGGATGTAATGCGATACACAGATTTAAAGGGCAAAAAAGTACTTGTAATTGGATCTGGCCTTAGTGGTATCGGATCTGTAAGACTTCTGCATGAAGTTGGAGCTATTCCAGTACTTTTGGACGAAAATGAAAAGGCGACTAAAGAAGGCATAGTTGCAAAGCTTGATGACAGAGATAAGGATATAGAGCTTATTCTCGGAAAGATCAGTGATAAACAGATTGAGGAACTTGAACTTATAGTTCCAAGCCCTGCTGTACCGCTTGATTCTGAAACAATTCTTAGAATAAAAGCCCAGAACAAACGTATATGGAGTGAAATAGAACTTGCTTACAATTTTGCTAAGGGTAAACTTGTAGCTATTACGGGAACAAATGGAAAGACTACTACTACAACACTTGTTGGAGAGATTATGAAAGCTCATTACAAGTCAGTTTACGTAGTTGGTAATATTGGTTATTCATATGCTCTAAGAGCGCTTGAAATGACAGATGAGACAGTATCTGTAGGTGAGATTAGTAGTTTCCAGTTAGAAGCTGTAGAGAATTTCCATGCAAATGTTTCTGCAATTCTTAATATCACACCTGATCATCTTAACAGACATCATACAATGGAATGTTATGCACAAATGAAGGAGAATGTTACAAATCTTCAGGATGAAAATGATGTATGTGTTCTTAATTATGATAATGAATACACAAGAGCTATTGGTGAGAGAGCAAAGACAAAGGTTATCTTTTTCTCATCACATGAAAAGCTGACAAACGGTCTATATCTTGATGGAGAAGAAATCTTTATGGCAACAGAAGGAAATGCTGTTAGAATAATGAATATTCATGATATGAATCTTGTTGGTCTATGTAACGTAGAAAATGTTATGGCTGCAATTGCAATATCTATTTCCATGGATGTACCAATGGATACTATTCTCAAAGTTATTCATGACTTCAAGGCTGTAGAACACAGAATTGAATTTGTAGCAACCAAAAATGGTGTTGACTACTACAATGATTCAAAGGGCACAAATCCAGATGCTGCTATTCAGGGAATAAAGGCTATGAGTAAGCCTACATATCTAATTGGAGGCGGTTATGACAAAGGCAGCGAGTATGATGAATGGATTGAAGCCTTTGATAATAAAGTAAAGAAGCTTGTTCTAATCGGTGCAACCAAAGAGAAGATTGCTGAGTGTGCTAGAAAACATGGCTTTAATGAAATAGTTTTTCAGGAAACATTTGATGATGCACTTAAGTATTGCAGTGATAATGCTGTTTCTGGAGAAGCAGTACTCTTGTCTCCTGCATGCGCCAGCTGGGATATGTTCCCAAATTATGAAACAAGAGGAAAGCTATTTAAAGAGTATGTTAACAAGCTTTGAGATAATTTGAGGGGATTAAATGGAAGCTGTGCAGACAATTAAGAAACAGAAAACGGAAATATATATTGATTATACGCTTTTGTTCATAGTCATTTTTTTGATGGCTTTTGGTCTTATAATGTTGTATTCCACAAGCTCTTATGAAGCAATGCTGGATTATAATGATGCCAAATATTATTTAAAAAGGCAGCTTCTATTCAACGGAGTTGGACTTGCAGTAATGGCAGCTGCTGCGGTAGTGCCATATACTTTTTATAAGAAATTTGGTGTAATTATTTATGCACTTGCGACAATATCGGTTCTTTTGATTATACCTATGGGTAAAGAAGTAAACGGTGCCAAGAGGTGGATAGAAATTACAAACGGTATTAATATCCAACCGGCAGAAATAGCTAAAGTTGCAATAATTATTTTCCTGGCAGCATATATATCGACACTTGGAAGGAAAGTTACGACTGCCAAAGGATTTTGGAAAGTAATGGGCTCAGCTATATTTGAAGGTCTTTTGGTTTATAAGATTACAGATAACCTTAGTTCAGCACTCATTATTATTGGAATTGGTTTTGCAATGATATTTATAGCAACTCCTGGATATAAGAAATATATATTATTTATGCTATTTGGTATTGCTATAGTTGTTGTTTTTATAGCATATATTTCCAATCTGGAAGTAGGTTCGACAGGAAATTTCCGATTTGACCGAATCCTGGCATGGCTTGATCCGGAAGCATATGCAAGTGGTAAAGGTTTCCAGACACTTCAGGCTCTGTATGCGATTGGTTCTGGCGGATTCTTTGGAAAAGGCCTTGGACAGAGTATGCAGAAGATGGGATTTATCCCAGAAGCACAGAATGATATGATTTTTTCTATCATATGTGAAGAACTTGGTATATTTGGTGCTATTGGAGTTATGGCAATGTTCCTGCTACTACTTTATAGGATGATGCTAATAGCCAATAATGCCAAAGATCTGTATGGATCACTTCTAGTAGTGGGAGTTATGGCACATATTGCTATTCAGGTAGTATTAAATATAGCCGTTGTTACAAACACTCTTCCTAATACAGGTATTACATTACCATTTATCAGTTATGGTGGATCCGCGGTCCTCTTCCAGCTGATTGAGATAGGAATAGTACTAAGCGTGGACATCAGAAGTGAACATTGATGGCAGCTAAGAGAAGATTAAGGATTAAGAGGCGACCGCGTAGCAAAGAAAAAAAGTCCTTATTTAATTTCAGACAACCTGATTTTGATGCTCCGGAGAGAGGATTAGAGGCTCTGCCATTACCTGATATAACAGATATCAAATATGGTCTGCGGGATAAACTGCATGAATATAAGGAACAGAGAAAAAATGGAGTCAGGAGACGAAAAAGGCGAAAATTCAATCTCCGCACATTTATTAAATTACATAAATCACTCGTAATTATTTTTGCCATGTTGTGTGTGCTGGCTCTTGCAGCACTAGGTGGTGCCATTTATGTATATAAGACATATACAGTTACTAATATATATGTTGATGGAAATACTCATTACAGTGATGAAGAGATTGTAGATATGGTCATGACAGGAAGGCTGTCTCACAATTCAGCCTATCTTGCTATTAAATACAGGGATAAGAGTATAACTGATATACCATTTATAGAAAAAATGGATATTACAATACTAAGTCCTGATACCATCCGAATAAATGTATATGAGAAGGCAATAGCCGGATACATAGAATATCTTGGACGGTACATGTATTTTGACAGAGAGGGTATAATAGTAGAGAGTTCAAAAACTTCTCTGAATGATGTTCCCAAGGTTATGGGACTCGATTTCAACTATGTAGTTATGTATGAAAAGCTGCCGGTTGAAAATGAAGAAGTATTTGAAGAAATACTGGATATAACCCAGCTGCTGTCCAAATATGATCTGGAAGCAGAGAAAATCCTCTTCGACAGCGAATATAATGTATATTTATATTTTGGTGATGTAGAGGTAAGTATCGGTACGGATGAAAATATTGATGAAAAAATAATTAATCTGCAATATATTTTACCGAAACTTGAAGGAAAAAAAGGTATTCTAAACATGCAAGAATACAGTGATAGTAATGATAATGTTACTTTTGAAGAAAAAAACTAGAGAAACTTATTGATAAATTCAAAAAAAAATCGTATCATAGTATAGAGTTTAAATGTTATGAAGGAGGAGCTATCTTGCTGGAGATAAAGTCAAATGATGCTGAATCTGCATGCAAAATCATCGTCGTTGGGGTCGGTGGCGCAGGTAATAATGCTGTTAATAGAATGGTAGATGAGAACATCACCGGAGTTGAGTTCATCGGAATTAATACTGATAAGCAGGCACTACAGCTTTGTAAGGCACCAAAACTTTTACAGATTGGTGAGAAACTTACAAAAGGTCTTGGCGCTGGAGCTAAACCAGAAGTTGGTATGAAAGCTGCAGAAGAAAGTGCAGAAGAGATTTCAGCAGCTCTTAAGGGAGCTGACATGGTATTCGTTACCTGTGGTATGGGTGGCGGAACTGGAACAGGTGCTGCACCAGTAGTTGCTAAGCTGTCAAAAGAAATGGGTATACTTACAGTAGGCGTATGCACAAAGCCATTTAGCTTTGAGGCAAGAGTTCGTATGAAGAACGCGCTTTCTGGAATAAATAATATAAAGGAAAATGTGGATACACTTATTGTAATTCCAAATGATAAGTTATTACAGATTGTTGATAGAAAGACATCTATGCCAGATGCACTTAAGAAGGCAGATGAAGTTCTTCAGCAGGCTGTTCAGGGAATTACAGACCTCATCAATGTACCTGCAGTTATTAACCTTGACTTTGCTGACGTACAGACAGTAATGAAGGAAAAAGGACTTGCACACATTGGTATTGGTACAGGTAAAGGTGAGAACAAAGCCCTTGACGCAGTTAAGATGGCTGTTGAAAGTCCACTTCTTGAAACTAAGATTACAGGTGCTACAGATGTAATCATCAATGTATCTGGTGATATTACACTTACAGATGCATCAGAAGCTTCTAACTATGTTCAGGATCTTGCTGGTGATGATGTAAATATCATATTTGGTGCAATGTATGATGATAACATGACTGATTCTTGTGATATTACTGTAATTGCTACAGGTATCGAAGAGAAGAGCGCAGCTGCAAGAGTTGCTCAGCAGATGACACAGCAGCAGGTTCAGACTGCCCAGACAATGGCTAGACCAACAGGCGCAGTCGGAATGAACAATCTTAATGCACAGACTGTAAGACCTGCAACAACAGCACAGGCTACAATTAATCCTATGCAGAGACAGGCAGTACAGGCTCAGCCAATGCAGTCAGTAGAACCAATTGTTGGAGTACAGAAACCACAGGTTGGACTTAACAGACCTACAGAAGTACGTAGTACAGTAGAGCCTAAGTCATTAAAGATACCTGATTTCTTACAGAGAAAGTAATTGGATTTATAATAAAGACTTATATATAGGACTAAGAAAAGATGGATTCTTTTCTTAGTCCTTTTTTTCTTATATTAGAAAATTGCAACGAAAAATTTCCATAAAATATAAAGCATTCCATGAAGGATGCTCACATATCACTTCCAATATTTTAGGCAGTTTCTAAAAAATCCCAAATATAAAGTATAAAAAGAAAATAAAATTTAAAATATTTTATGTAAAATACTTGAACATTTTATTTGAAACGCTATAATGTAGTAATGGAAACTACGTAATGGAGGTTTTTGAAAAAGATGAAAGTACTCAAGGTGGGAGAAAAAATCGCAAAGTATCCTATTATACAGGGAGGTATGGGAGTAGGTGTATCAATGCATAGACTTGCTGGTACTGTCAGTAGAGAGGGCGGAATTGGAGTTATTTCTATGGCTGATACTGGATATCTCGAAGAGGATTTTGACAAGAATCCAATGGAGGCAAACTTAAGAGCAATTGGAAAAGAGATTAAGAAGGCTAGAGAAATAGCCGGTGAAGATAAAATAATAGCTGCAAATGTGATGGTAGCAATGGAGCACTACGCAGAGATTATCAAAGAGTGTGTTAAGAATAAGATCGATCTGATAATTTCTGGAGCAGGACTTCCTCTTGATCTTCCTGAATATACTAAGGGCAGCAGTACCAAGATTGCGCCAATTGTATCATCACTTAGATGCTGCAAGCTGATCATCAAGCAGTGGGTTAGAAAATATGATTATTATCCTGATATGGTAGTAATAGAAGGACCAGAAGCGGGTGGACATTTGGGATTCAAACTGGATGAACTTGAACCAGACAAAAAGCCTGATCTTGCTAATATCACTAAGGAAGTTGTTGAATATATTCATGAAGTAGAAAAGGAAGCTGGTAAGGAAATCCCTGTAATAAGTGCAGGCGGAATCTGGGATGGCAATGATATCCAGAAATACCTTGATCTTGGAGCAAGCGGCGTTCAGATGGCTACAAGATTTGTTGCTACTGATGAATGTGATGCATCACAGGCATTCAAGGAAGCATATGTAAATGCAACTCCAGATGATGTCATGATAGTTAAGAGCCCTGTAGGAATGCCAGGAAGAGCTATCTGTAATGAATTTGTACAGAAAACGAAGTGTGACAGAATAGGAATTAAGAGATGCTATAATTGTATTAAGACTTGTAATGTAGCTACAACGCCATATTGTATAACACAGGCACTTATCAATTCTGTAAAAGGTAATCTGAATGAAGGACTTATTTTCTGCGGCAGTAATGTTGGCAGAATTAAACAGATAGTTCCGGTACATGATCTGATGCAGGAACTCGTTGGATGCCTTAACTAATACGGATATCAGTATTTATCTGAGGATTAGCTTATTCATATGACAAAAAGTCAGAAAAATATGGTAAATTTGCGCCTTGAAGAGGTATTATTCTCAAAAAATGTGGCATTTATCTGACTAAAATGGTACAATTATTGGTAGATATGAGAATTCATAGACACTAAATAATGTAGTTATGTTTAGCCGCTAATAGCGAGAAGGGGGAGAACATGAAGTGCCCATTTTGTGGTAAAGATGATACCAGAGTTATTGATTCCAGACCTGCTGATGACAATGCATCAATCAGGAGAAGAAGGGTCTGCGATAATTGTGGAAAGAGATTCACCACATATGAGAAAGTTGAGACTATTCCGCTCATAGTTATTAAAAAGGATAGTGTCAGAGAACCATATAATAGAGCCAAGATCGAGGCTGGTGTACTGAGGGCTTGTCATAAGAGACCTGTAAGTGCTGAGCAGATAACCAAGATAGTAGATTCTGTTGAAACTGAGATTTTTAATTTTGAACACAAAGAGATTTCAAGCAGAGTTATAGGTGAACTTGTTATGGACAAGATCAAGAATCTTGATCCTGTTGCATATGTAAGATTTGCATCTGTATATAGAGAGTTCAAGGATGTTAATACATTTATGGATGAACTAAGAAATGTCCTAAAGAAGGAAGAAGAGGGCATAATTACTGATGCTACTGACAAGAATATACCTTTATTAAAGAAAGAATAATCTTTTTATATTAGCTGAATAGAAACTTTAAAAGAAGATGTGTGAGATTTTTAGACTATATTTTATGGTTATAATTATTGAATCGCATCTTCTTTTTTAAATAATGACAAGTCTGCATCCCTTGACATTTAAGGTGTGTAAAACTATTATTATTTAGGTTAAAATAACTTGTACAGATAATGAATTTGTACAACTCATAATGAAGGGAAGGATTGTAACATGATGAAAAGAAGCATTGGAAGCAAACGTGCTCTATCACTTCTGCTAGTTGTGTTATCGACACTGACTCTTACATTGGGTGGATGCTCAAGTAAGAAGGCAGAGGAATCTGTTACTCAGGAAAATGCAACTGAGAGCGGAAGCACAGAGGGTGATAACGCATCTCAGGATAGTGCGGAAACTGAGGATACAGCTGATCTTTCAGAGATTACTATTGGAATACCTCAGGATATTAGTGGTCTTGACCCACACACAGTAACAGGGGCAGGAACTAAAGAGATATTATTCAATATTTACGAAGGTCTGGTTAAGCCAGATGCAGAGGGTAATCTTAATCCTGCTGTAGCCAGTGAATACACAATTTCAGATGATGGAACTGTTTATAGTTTTACTCTTAGAGATGGTATTAAATTCCATGACGGAAGCCAGGTTACGGTAGAAGATATCAAATATTCTATTGAACGTAACGCTGGTACAGATGGTTCAGAACCTCTTATATCAGCTTTTTCTAATATTGAGAGTGTTGATATAGTTGATGACAGCCATGTTGACATTAAGCTCAAGGAAGCTAATACAGAATTCCTGGCTTATCTTACAGTAGCTATTATTCCAGCATCTAATACAGATACAGAAGGTAATCCTATTGGTACTGGTCCATATATGTATGTTTCCAGATCACCACAGGAAAACGTAATACTTACAAGATTTGATGACTATTGGGGAGATGCAGCCTATATCAAGGATGTAACTCTTAAGATTGAATCTAATCCAGATTCTATAGTTATGGATCTTGAAGGTGGTTCTATTGATATGTATGCAAGACTTACATCAACTCAGATATCTCAGCTCTCTGAAAACTTTGATGTATATGAAGGAACAATGAACCTTGTACAGGCTATGTTCCTCAATAATGCTGCCCAGCCTTTTAATGATGTCAGGGTTAGACAGGCTTTGTGTTATGCAATTGATCCACAGACAATTATGGATTTTGTTTCAGATGGTATGGGTACAGAGATTGGCAGTGGAGTTTTCCCTGCATTTACTAAATACTATATGCCAGAACTTACAGAAACATACAACCAGGATATAGATAAGGCCAAAGAGCTCCTTACAGAAGCAGGATATCCAGATGGATTTGAATTTACAATAACTGTTCCATCCAACTATACACAGCATGTTGATACAGCACAGGTTATAGTTGAACAGCTCAAGGAGATTGGCGTTACAGCTAATATCCAGGAGATTGAATGGAACTCATGGCTTAGTGATGTATATACAGACAGAAATTATGAAGCAACAGTAGTTGGACTTGATGCTTCTACACTTACAGGATATGCCCTGTTCTCAAGGTATGAGAGTTCAGCACATAATAACTTCCTGAATTATTCTAATGCTGATTATGATGCTGCATTTGCAAATGCTATTGGAACAGCTGATGATGATGCTAAGACAGAATATTACAAAGAGTGTGAAAAAATCCTGTCAGAGGATGCTGCAGCAGTTTATATTCAGGATCTTCCAGAATTTGTAGCACTTAACAAGAAGTATACAGGATATGAATTTTATCCACTTTATGTACAGGATATCGCCAAGATTCGTCCTGCAGAATAATTTTTTGCCAGATATTACAGGCAACCCAAAATAAATGAAATTTGCGAGGAATATGCAATGAAATATATTATCAAAAAGATCTTAATGATGATTCTTACTTTGGTGGTGGTTTCGCTTTGCGTATTCCTCGCTTTTAATTTTATACCAGGAGATCCTGCTACCAGAAAACTGGGTACAGAAGCTACTCCTGAACTTATACAGCAGTATCGAGAGAGTATGGGATTAAATGATCCTGTTATCGTACAGTATTTCAGATGGTTCACCTCTTTTGTAAAAGGGGATATGGGAACATCATATAATTACAATCAGTCAGTTGCATCAATAATAGTCAAGAAGATACCTATTACACTGACTCTTGCTATTATGTCATTCATTATAATGGTAGGTCTGTCTATTCCAATTGGAATATATACAGCCAAGCATGAAAACGGAGTGATAGACAAAGTTATAATGGTCCTAAATCAGATTATAATGGCCGTTCCACCATTCTTTTCAGGTATCCTGTTAACATTCGTATTTGGTATGATTTTCAAGTTCTTTAAACCAGGCGGATTTATCAGTTATGAAAAGGATTTGGGCGGATTTATCGGATATTTAATACTGCCAGCACTGGCAATAGCCCTTCCAAAGGCTGCAATGTGTATTAAACTCCTTAGAGGCTCAGTTATAGCAGAAGCTCAGAAGGATTATACAAGAACTGCATATAGCCGCGGTAACTCAACGGGCGAAGTTTTATACAGACATGTGCTCAAAAATGCCATGATCCCAGTCATTACATTTATGGGTATGGCGCTTGCCGATATGGTAGCAGGCAGTATCGTTATAGAGCAGGTATTTGGAATACCTGGAATTAGTAAGATTCTGTTAACATCCATCAGTAACAGGGATTATCCTGTTGTAGAAGCTATAATCATGGGAATTGCAATTATAGTAATAGTTGTAAATCTCTTAGTAGATATTATTTACAGAATTATTGACCCAAGGATCGAAGTCGAATGAAGAATATAAAAGAGCTTTTTTGGAAATTAAAAACTAAAAATATGTCTAAGAAAAAAAGAAATGCCTATTTTATGGCTGGTAGCATAATTACAGGTCTGATTCTGTTAATGGTAATAATAGGTTTATTCTATACGCCTTATCCACCAACCAAGATGGATGCATCTGCCAAACTGCAGGGAATATCTCTTAAACATATAATGGGAACTGACAATATGGGAAGAGACGTATTCAGCCGTGTTATGTATGGAAGCAGAATAACTCTTATCATAGCTATTGGAACAGTTGCATTTGGTACAATAATTGGTTCTATTATTGGTGCTTTTACAGGTTATTATGGTGGGATTTTAGATGAAATCCTTATGAGAATTATAGATGCTCTGTTTGCATTTCCAAGCCTTTTATTGGCACTTGTATTTGTAAGCCTTTTTGGACAGGGTATGTATCAGCTCATTCTGGCACTTGGAGTTGCCTTTGTCCCAAGTTTTGCCCGAATAGTCAGAAGTGAAGTACTTAGATGTAAGAATATGGATTATATAGAAAGTGCAAGGCTACAGAGTGTTTCTGATTTCAGAATCATTTTTGTCCATATTATGCCTAATACCAAGGATACACTTATTCCGTCTATTCTGATTGGGTTTAATAATGCTGTTCTTGCAGAAGCAGGTCTTAGCTTCCTTGGAATAGGATCTCAGCCACCTTATGCAAGTCTTGGCAAAATGCTCTCAGATGCTCAGTCATATCTGTTTACTAGACCATCTTATGTTATGAGCATAGGTATGACAATTGTGCTGATGATTTTGGGATTTGCATTCCTTGGAGAGGGCCTTAGCAGTAGTAATAAGTAATGGAGATTATAAGTTATGGGAGATATCATTTTAGATGTATCTGATCTTAATATAGAATTCCACGATCATGATAATCCGGAAACGGTTGTTTTTGACTTTGATCTGACGCTAGAAAAGGGTGAAATCGTAGGAATAGTAGGTGAGTCTGGTTCTGGTAAGAGTATGAGTGCGCTTGCAATTGCAGGCCTTCTTAAGAGACATGCGCTTACTAAGACAGGCAGAATCATGTTTGATGGACATGACCTTTTAACTTGTGACAGAGAGACTCTTAGAGGCTATCAGGGAGACGAAATAGCGATGATATTTCAGGAGCCTATGACGAGCCTTAATCCTGTCAAAAAAATTGGCTGGCAGGTCGAAGAGTGTCTTAGAATACATCATAAGGATATGACTAAGGCTGACAGAAAAAAGAGAGCTATTGAGATGATAGATGCTGTTGGTATACATGAGCCTGAAAAAGTTTATAACATGTATCCACATGAACTCTCGGGAGGAATGAGACAGCGTATAATGATAGCTGCTGCAATGATTGCAAATCCGCAGATTCTAATAGCTGATGAACCTACAACTGCCCTTGATGTTACAGTTCAGGCGCAGATAGTAGAATTGTTAAAAAAGCTTAATAGAGAAAAAGGAACATCAATTATATTCATATCCCATGACCTGAGCCTTATCAGTCAGATATGTCAGAGAGTTTTGGTTATGAACAAAGGATATGTTGTAGAAACAGGTACTACAGAGCAGGTATTTAATGCTCCTAGGGAAGAATATACGAGAAAGCTGATTGCAGCCATCCCTAGAATAGATGTCTGATTATTAACATATAATCTGATTACGTTTCAGAATGGAGATATATGGGAGATACAGTACTTAGTGTAAAAGATTTGTGCGTCTTTTACAAAAACAGAGAAGGCAAGTTCATAAAGAGAAATAAGAGAAAACAGGTTTTGCACAATGTCTCTTTTGACCTCAAAGAGGGTGAAGTTCTGGGAATAGCCGGAGAGTCTGGATGCGGCAAATCTACTCTTGTAAAAGCTATTGTAGGAATCAATAAGGATTATACAGGAGAGATAATACAGAAATACCCTGATCCTCAGATGGTATTTCAGGATCCTTATGGTTCACTTAATCCTGCCAAAACAATAGAATGGCTATTAAAGGAGCCTCTGAGAGTTGATAAGAATAGAAAATGGACAGATAAAGAGATGGATGATCGTGTCAAAGAGATTATGACGAGGGTCGAAATGCCTCTTGAAATGCTTAAGAGATACCCATCACAGTTATCAGGAGGCCAGAGACAGAGAGTATGTATAGGAATAGCTCTTATGCGTTCGCCTAAACTCCTTATATGTGATGAGCCTGTTTCTGCTCTTGATGTGACCATACAGGCACAGATTATGGAGCTCCTCAGAACGCTTCACAAGCAGCTGGGCATATCCATTATATTCATTTCCCATGACCTTAGAGTTGTATATCAGATAAGTGATAATGTAATGATCATGAAAAATGGTATAGTACAGGAGTATGGAAAAACAAAAGAACTGTATAAATATCCAAAAGCAGAGTATACTAAGCAATTATTGACTGCGGCAGGAATTATAAAAATAGTGTAAAATATAAATAGAACCAATTTTATAGCTAAAGTTTCCAAAGTTTGGTCCGATAATAATAGTAACAATATACATTGAAGTATTATTACGGAAAGGAGGCCGGTGTTATGGAAATTGAAAAAGCCAATAGTTATTCAACTTATTTGCAGAACTTTAATCTCCGTAATCAGTCTGTAATCGGTAATGTAGTAGCACCTAATCAGACAGTAGAACAGCCGGCACACGAAGTACGTACTGCTGAGGGACAGGATAATAATACTACACAGGAAGTCACTAAGGTTGAAAGAGGAAATGCTTCACTAGCTGATATTTCAGTATCATTTGGGAATAAAGACAGTTCTCTTTTAGGGCTTGGTGCAAGTAGTAACATGCAAGGCTCTGACATGATAAAACAGGCTATAAATTCAATGCAAAGAGATCATGTACTTAGAGAATATCAGTATTTTGTTGGTAGTAAAGTAAAAGAAAATAATCCACCAGAAAATAGTATTCTTACATCAGATCAGGATGGTACAGTTATCAAATTGTGAGCCAGTATAGGTATACCTATTTAATATTGAACCCTTCACTCTGCCGTAGCTTATGGCACTGTGAAGGGTTCATTTTTTGCCTTTAATGTAGTATCATATTAAATTACGAGGGCACAACAAAATAAAAAGAATAGGAAATGATTATGGAACATTATTTATACCCTGATGCCACAGCGGATTCCAGCTATCTGATTCCTTACAGAGCATTGTATGATAAGGGATACAGAGGCATTATATATGATATTGATAATACACTTGTACCACACGGCGCTCCTGCGGATGACAGAGCCAAAAAGCTGTTTAAAGAGCTGCACGAGATAGGTTATAGTGTAGTACTGGTTTCTAATAATAAGGAGCCAAGAGTTAAGTCTTTTTGCGAGGATGTTAAATATGCCCAGTATATTTATAAAGCTGGCAAACCATCCAGAAAAGGTTTCGTTAAGGCTATGGAGATGATGGGAACTGATATAGCCAATACTTTTTTTGTCGGAGACCAGCTCTTTACAGACGTATGGGGTGCTAAAAGGGCAGGAATCCGATCATATCTGGTTAAACAGATTGATAAAAAAGAAGAAATACAGATTATATTAAAGAGAAGACTTGAATGGGTTGTTCTTCTTTTTTATAAAGGATACAGGAAGAGAAACGGACAGAGCTGGCCGGGTATATAATCTGGCGAATTGGAGGAGAAGAGAATGGGTAATTATACGGATGGAAATACCAGAACCTGCGGGTTATTTGGATATCCAGTAAGGCATACTATGTCACCTTTTATACATAATATGCTGGCTGAAATGACTGGAATCAATATGGTATATGTTCCGTTTGAAGTAAAGCCAGAGAACCTTGGCGATGCTGTAAGAGGAATTGAAGCTCTTAATGTACTGGGCGTCAATTGTACTATTCCTCATAAAAGTGAGGTAATACAGTATCTGGCAGAAGTAGATGATCTGGCACAGAAGGTCGGTGCGGTTAATACACTGGTAAAGCTTAAGGATGGAAGAGGCTATAAGGGCTACAATACTGATATGACTGGCGTTCAGAGATCACTTAGAAGAGCTGGCGTTGAACTAAAAGGTGAATCTGTTGTAATTCTCGGAGCTGGCGGTGTGTCACGCCCAATTGCATATCTGTGTGCTGCTAATGGTGCCAAAGATGTGTATATATTAAACAGAACTGTGGAAAAAGCAGAAGCTGTAGCTGCAGAAGTTAATGCTGCTGTGGACAACTCATGCGTAAAACCAATGAAACTTGAGGACTATGATAAGCTTCCAAGAGACAGAAAGTACCTGGCATTCCAGTGTACAAGTGTAGGACTATATCCAAATGTGGATGATGCACCTGTTACAGATGAGAGTTTCTATGAACTTATACATACTGCATTTGATGCTATTTACAGACCAATAGAGACTCGATTTCTTAAGATGGCAGCAGATAAAGGAGCTAAATGTATAGGAGGCCTTGAGATGCTGTTATTCCAGGGAATAGATGCATTTGAACTGTGGAATGATGTCTCAATTACTGATAAGCAGGCAGATATTGTCTATGATGCTCTGCTTAGAAAGACAGAGGATAAGGGAAATGTAATTCTCGTAGGCTTTATGGGGTGTGGTAAGAGTACAGTTTCAGCCTGCCTGTCTGATAAGCTTGGTATTACAGCTATTGATACAGATGACATGATAGAAAAAGAAGAAAACAGAACTATCAAAGACATTTTTGCAAGTGATGGTGAAGAAACCTTCAGAGATATGGAAACAGCTTATATTCAAAAACTCATAGATACTGAAGTAAGGGATCATATAATAGCAGTTGGCGGAGGACTTCCTCTTAGATCAGAAAATAGACGACTGTTAAAAAAACTGGGACAGGTGGTATATTTAAAAACATCTCCAAACGAGGCCTATAAGAGGCTTCAGGGAGATACTACAAGACCACTTCTCCAGGGAGATGATCTGATGGGCAGAATACTTAAACTTTCTGATGAGAGGGAAGAAATGTATCAGGACAGTGCTGACCACATAGTTATTACAGATTCAAAGTGTCCTGAAGAGATAGCAGAAGAGATAAATAAGCTGATAAGAAGGTAATAGTGATGAAAATACTTGTAATTAATGGACCTAATTTAAATTTCCTTGGAATAAGAGAAAAAAATATTTATGGTAATCAGGATTATAATAGCCTCATTTCAATGATAGAAGACAAATGCAAAAAGGATGGCATTGAAGTTGAATGCTATCAGTCAAATCATGAAGGAGCTATAATAGACAAGCTGCAGGAAGCATATTTTAATGGAACTGATGGAATAGTAATAAATCCAGGTGCATATACTCATTACAGTTATGCTATACATGATGCATTAAAGAGCCTTGAGAATATCATCAAAGTAGAAATACATATTTCTGATATTAATTCACGTGAGGAATTCAGAAAGGTTTCAGTTACAGCCCCTGCCTGTCACAAGCAGATATATGGACATGGTTTTGACGGTTATATAGAGGCAATTGATTATATAGCTAATAATAAATAACAATT
>CAMJFD010000032.1 GCA_946404845.1 uncultured Butyrivibrio sp.
GTTCAACCATGAAGATTTTGAATATTATAGTCAGGGAGCCTACAGATATATAGGTCTTGATCATGACGCTTATCTGACTATCAGTAAGCTTACTGCAATTCTAAGAGTCGCAAACGGACTTGACAGGACGCATAAACAGAAATTCAAGAATATAAAAGTTTTCCTCAAGGATAATCAGATCAACATAGTAGTTGATACTATGGATGACATAACAGTTGAGACTGGACTCTTTGCACACAGGGCAGAGTTTTTTGAGGAAGTTTATGGCATAAGACCGGTAATTCGTCAGAAGAGAAATCTGATGCAATGAGGATATTTATATGGAGGGGCAGAAGATATGAGTAAGTCTTCGATTGATTTTCGTGATTCCAAATTTTATATGAACAGGGAGCTCAGCTGGCTTCAGTTCAATGAAAGAGTTCTGTCAGAAGCCAGAGATCATAAGAATCCACTTTTTGAAAGACTCAAATTCTTAAGCATATCAGCAAGTAATCTTGATGAATTCTTTATGGTAAGAGTAGCTTCTCTTATTGATATGATAAATGCAGGTTACAAGAAAAGGGATATTGCCGGTATGACTGCAGAAGAGCAGCTTGCAGAGGTAACAGCTGCGCTTCATAAGTTTGTAGACCAGCAGTATAACGTTTATAATAAAAGTCTTTTACCACAGTTGGAACAACAGGGGATACATATTGTATCAAAGTGGAGCGAACTGACAGAAGAAGAGACTAAATTTATAAATAGATATTTTGATGAATTCATATATCCTGTTCTGACACCTATGGCGGTTGATTCATCAAGACCTTTCCCTCTTATCAGAAACAAGACACTTAATATAGGAGCTCTTGTTAAGAAAAAGGAAGGTGAAAAGGAAGCTACATTTGCAACTGTTCAGGTGCCTTCTGTAATTCCGAGAATCATGGAGCTGCCTGTATATGATAATGGCGGCAGAAGAGTTATCTTCCTCGAGACAGTTATAATTAATAATATGAAGAAGCTCTTCCTTAACTATGATATAGTTTGTGCCAATGCATTCAGAGTAGGTAGAAATGCTGACCTTTCTATTGATGAAGACGAGGCAGAAGATCTTCTAAAAGAAATAGAGAAACAGATTAAAAAGAGACAGTGGGGCCAGGCGATAAGGCTCGAAGTCGATCATAATATAGACAAAAAACTCTTAAAGAGAATTGTGTCAGAGCTGGGTATTTCAGAAAATGAAATATATAGAATAGAAGGTCCTCTTGATCTGACATTCCTTATGAAATTATATAAACTTGATGGGTTTGATAGTTTAAAAGAACATGGCTATGCAGCGCCACAGCCTGTTCCGGAGATAGGTCCTGACGAAAACATTTTTGCAGCTATCAGAAGAGGTGATATTCTGATGCATCATCCGTATCAGACTTTTGATCCGGTTGTAAAATTTGTTGAGACAGCAGCTTCAGATCCGGATGTTCTGGCTATTAAACAGACGCTTTACAGAGTAAGTGGTAATTCTCCTATTATCGCTGCTCTTGCCAAGGCTGCAGATAATGGTAAACAGGTATCAGTTCTCGTTGAGTTAAAAGCCAGATTTGATGAAGAGAATAATATTGTATGGGCCAAGATGCTTGAAAAAGCAGGCTGTCATGTAATATATGGTCTTGTGGGACTTAAGACACACTGTAAGATAACTCTTGTAGTCAGAAAAGAGGAAGATGGCATAAGGCGTTATGTACATCTGGCAACAGGTAACTATAATGATTCAACTGCCAAGCAGTATACAGATATAGGTATGTTCACCTGTGATGATTCATTTGGTGAAGATGCAACTGCGGTATTTAATATGCTCTCAGGATACTCAGAACCACTTGGATGGAACAGACTATCACTTGCACCTTTGTGGTTGAAGGACAAAATTATATCTCTTATAAAGAGAGAGCAAAAGCATGCAGAGGCAGGAGAACCTGCGCATATAGTAGCCAAGATGAACTCAATATGTCATCAGGAAGTTATAGCTGCGCTCTATGAAGCAAGTGCTGCAGGTGTTAAAATAGATCTTATTGTCAGAGGCATATGTTGTCTTAAGACAGGTATTCCAGGGGTTAGTGAGAATATTACGGTCAGATCGATTGTAGGTAATTTCCTGGAACACAGTAGAATTTTTTATTTTGAAAACGGAGGAAAAAACGAAGTATATGCAAGCAGTGCTGACTGGATGCCTAGAAATCTGGAGAGCAGAGTTGAGATAATGTTCCCTATTCTCAATCCGGACTTAAAGGACAAGGTTTGGCACATTCTTGACTGTGAGCTGCATGATACAGAAAAAGCTCATGTCATGAATAACGAGGGTATATATGAAAAGGTGGACAGAAGAGGTAAGAAGTCACTTAATTCACAGAAGCTCTTTGGCGATGAAGCAGTTGTTCAGGGAAGCGATGATAAGTGCGGCAATAACAGAGTCTTCATACCGGAGAAACCACCGGAAGAGTAATTAGTTATGAAAGTTATATTAGCATCAGGATCACCAAGACGAAGAGAATTATTAGAACAGGTTATTCCTGAATACGAGATAATACCTGCAACTGGAGAGGAGATTATTACCAGTAGCAAACCTTCTGAAGTTGTAAGTGAGCTTTCCTACCAAAAAGCTGAAGAAATTTTTAAGAGAAATTTAATTTCTAATATGGAAAGCCTTATTGTAATCGGCGCCGATACCGTTGTATCATATAAAGAGAATATACTTGGAAAACCAAAAGATAGAGAAGATGCGAAGCATATGATCGATATGCTACAAGGTGATACGCATCAGGTTTACACAGGCGTTACTGTAATATATACAGAAGGTAAGAACGAAAGGCATTTTACATTTTATGAATGTACTTCGGTTTCAGTATTCCCTATGAATGAATCAGAGATTGAGAAATATCTGGACACTAATGACTGGACAGATAAAGCTGGGGCATATGGAATCCAAAGTAAATTCGGCAAGTTCGTCGAAGGAATTCATGGAGATTATAACAACGTAGTAGGACTTCCAATAGCGCGTCTGTATCACGAACTGGAGCAGCGTAATTTGAATTTCTGATCTGGCAGTTTTTTTAAGAGATTCGTATTTTTTATCAGTGAGGATATGACTATGCATGAGTATGATGACGCAGTATTACAATGTTTTCTGGACAATCAGGGACAGCTATTCCCAGAGGATGTAGCTGACAGTTTGGAATCAGCCGAGGCATTTCTTGAGGATTGCATGGCTGTAGTTGTAGAATCTGCAGAGGAAGTTGAGGAATATTTTGAAGAAGCCGGTGTTGATACTGAAGGCAGCAACGTATTAGAAGCTGACGAAGTATTTGAAATCGGTGACGGAAGATATTTAATAGTTGAGGGATAATTGTGATATCCAATTGACTTTAATTAGTCAGTTATTTTAAATTTTAAGCGTACAGTATGTCTTATATATAAATAGGATATACTATACGCTTTTTTCATTTTATGCAATATGGTCGTATTCTTTTCTTTTTGTGAACTACAATATTCAGGATTTTAGGAATGGTACAAGTCCGTCATGGTCATTGTCGGCCTCAGTAACTACATCAGCCTTAGACTTAACAAGGTCTGTAGCATTCAGCATAGCAATTCCTGTACCTGCGGCTTCTATCATAGAGATATCATTTTGTTCGTCACCTGCTGCAAGTGAATTGGCGACAGGTATTCCCAGATAATCACAGATTCTTATTACTGCATTACCTTTGCCAGCTTCTTTATTAAAGATTTCAAGATAATAGGGATTTGAATACAGGAGAGTCAGCCTGTCTCCGTATTTTTCCTCTACTTTACATTTGAAGTTTTCTATTTTATCATGGTCATGCAATTCAATTCCTATGAGCTTGCATGGTGCCATATCAAGATGAGCGCATATATCATTTGTAATCAGCATAGGAGTTTTGATAACGCGTCTGTAATATTTCATTTCTTCATCGTCAGAAAGACCTACTATATGTGTATCATTATAGGTATGCAGATGGATTCCCATTTGAACAGCCATATCAAATATATCAGGGACTATATCCTTAGGGACACCAGTGCGGTAAATAGTCTCCTTACGGTCACAGTCATATATCTGAGATCCGTTATAGGCTATGAGAAAAGAGCCTTTGAAAAACAGGTTCAGTTCCTTTTGAACCGCCATAGCACTGTCAAGCGCACGTCCAGTATTTATGGCAAAGTGATTGCCATTATCTGTAAATTCTACCAATGCGTTATAAGTAAGCTCCGATATTTTCTTTTCTTTGGTTAAGAGTGTACCGTCAAGGTCAAAGCAGAAGAGCTTTTCGTCTTTTTTGTTAGTCATTATATTATCCTTAATCTATTTATGCGTTTCTTGATTTATTTAACAGCAGTAGTATATACTTTTTGGCATAGCGATGTAAAGCTGACATTAGGTTACTGGCAATTAAAGGAGGTACAACGATGATGAAAGCAGTAGATTTACATTCACATTCAACAGCGTCAGATGGCAGCTATACTCCATCTGAACTTATAGATTATGCACATGAAAAGGGACTTAGATCAATTGCGCTTACAGATCATGATACAGTAGGCGGACTTGACGAAGCTATTACTCATGCAAATGAGCTTTATCCTGATCTGGAGGTTATTCCTGGAATAGAGTTTTCAACTCTTTATAATGGTCATGATGTTCATCTGGTGGGATTGTATATTGATTACAAAAAACCGGAATTCACAGCAGAGCTTCAGAAATTCATTGATTCGAGAACTAACAGGAATATCAAGATGTGTAAGCTTCTAACAGAGCATGGAATGCCTGTTACATTTGATGAGATATTGGAAGCTTTTCCAGGAGCGGTTATAACAAGGGCTCATTATGGTAAGTTCATGTTATCAAAGGGATATGTATCAACTATTAAGGAAGCATTTGACAAATATATAGGTGATGACTGTCCTTGCTTTATACCAAGAGAAAAGGTGACTCCTCAGATGGCAATTAAGCTGGTACTTATGGCAGGAGGCGTTCCAGTTCTGGCTCATCCTATATTATATAATCTGACGGATGATAAGTTGGAAGAGCTTGTTGCTGATCTAAAGGAATCTGGTCTTGTGGGTATTGAAGCAATATATAGTACCTATACAGAAGAAGATGAGCAGAAGATAAGGGCACTTGCAGGTAAGTATGATCTTCTGATAAGTGGAGGATCTGATTTTCACGGTGCCAATAAACCGGGGCTTGATCTGGCAACAGGATATGGACATTTATTTATCCCGGAAGAGGTAAGGGATAATTTATATCTGTATCATAAGACTAATAAATAAGAATTGAGAAAGAAGTAATATTTACAAGTATGAAAAAGAATGTTTTAAGAGTATTAGCCGTTTTGTATATGATGTTTGCAGTTTTTTGTACTGTGGACAGTATCGTATCTACATTTGCAGATAATTATGTTTATGAAGTAGTTACCATTACAGATAAGTATTCTATAGGAACAGGAAAAAATGGTGAATCTATATATATGAAAGGGATTAATTCAAGTGGGGAATATGTAATAGTTGGATGGAAATATGACATAGGCGATACAGTCACAATATTTAAAGATAAATCTAAAGTAGATATTGAAGGCACTGACTGGTATTCGTCTCTTTCAGAAGCAAGAAGAGCAAATTTAATAAACATCTTTGTTGGAACTATTATGATAATTATAGGTATTGTCTTTTGCAGAATTGGTTCTGCACTTGTTCAAAATAGCCTAGAAAAGTGATTTTTATTAAAGATTTTAAGACGTTTAGTCGGTTGATTTTTTTGAGGCTATTACTTATAATACGAAAGGTTAATTATATAATATGATATATATTAAATTCACTCATGTTATGTGAAAGGCTTATATATCAAGGTATAGACATTTAATTTATAGTGTTTTTATTTATGAAAGGTTTAGAAAATGATTAGTGCTAATGGTGTTACACTAAGAGTTGGTAAAAAGGCTCTTTTTGAAGACGTTAATATTAAATTCACTGAAGGTAACTGCTATGGTATTATCGGTGCCAACGGTGCTGGTAAGTCGACATTCCTGAAGATTCTCTCAGGTCAGATTGAGACAACAAACGGTCATATAGATATCACACAGGGCCAGCGTTTATCATTCCTCGAGCAGGATCACTTCAAATATGATGAGTATTCAGTTCTTGATACAGTTATCATGGGTAATGCCCGTCTGTATGAGATTATGAAGGAAAAAGATGCTATCTATGCAAAAGAAGATTTCTCTGATGAAGATGGTATCAGAGCAAGTGAACTTGAAGCTGAATTTGCTGAGATGAACGGATGGGAAGCAGAGTCAGATGCGGAAAGCCTTCTGAACGGACTTGGTGTTGGCACAGAGTATCACTACAGCCTTATGAAGGATCTTGATGGTAATCTTAAGGTTAAGGTACTGCTTGCAAGAGCACTTTTTGGTAACCCGGATATCCTTCTTCTGGATGAGCCTACTAACCATTTGGATATGGATGCTATCGACTGGCTTGAAGAGTTCCTGATTAACTTTGACAATACAGTTATCGTAGTATCTCATGACAGATATTTCCTGAATAAAGTATGTACACATATTGCTGATATAGATTATGGTAAGATCACACTCTTTACTGGTAACTATGATTTCTGGTATGAGTCATCACAGCTGATGATTCGTCAGATGAAGGAAGCTAATAAGAAGAAAGAAGAGAAGATTAAGGAATTACAGGAATTCATTTCAAGATTCTCTGCTAACGCTTCTAAATCAAAGCAGGCTACATCAAGAAAACGTGCTCTTGAAAAGATTGAGCTTGATACTATGAAACCATCAAGCCGTAAGTATCCTTATATTGACTTCAGACCAGACAGAGAAATCGGTAATGAAGTTCTTACAGTTGAAGGTCTTTCTAAGACCATTAATGGTGTAAAAGTTCTGGATAACATTTCATTCGTTGTTCAGCATGATGATAAAATCGCTTTTGTAGGTGGTAATGAGCTTGCAAAGACAACTCTTTTCCAGATACTTATGGGCGAGATGGAACCAGACGAGGGAACATACAAGTGGGGCGTAACAACTTCACAGGCATATTTCCCTAAGGACAATACTAAAGAGTTCGACAATGACTACAACATTACAGAATGGCTTACAGGTTATTCTGAAAACAAGGATTCAACTTATGTAAGAGGATTCCTTGGACGTATGCTATTCGCTGGTGAAGACGGCGTTAAAAAGGTTAAGGTATTATCAGGTGGTGAGAAGGTTAGATGTATGCTGTCCAAGATGATGATCAGCGGTGCTAACTGCCTCGTATTTGATGAGCCTACTAACCACCTTGATATGGAGTCAATCACAGCTCTTAACAATGGTATGATTAAATTCCCAGGCGTTGAGCTTTTTGCCTGCCGAGATCACCAGGTTGTACAGACAACAGCAAATAGAATAATTGAGTTCCTTCCAGACGGAACAATGGTTGATAAGAGATCAACTTATGATGAATACCTCGCTAGCGATGAAATGGCTAGAAAGCGTACAGTATATAATACAGCTTCTGATGAAGAAGAGGATGACTGATAACAGTTATACATGATGTATCATCCTCAATTCATAGCTGATTACAGTTAACTGACTTGAGGATTGATTATATAGTTCCACCAATAATAAATAATTTTATGAAAAAAGGAAGAGGATAAGCATTATGACAGAGTATAGTCCTGTAAAAGAAGGAAAAGTTCGTGAAATCTATGATATAGGAGAAAACCTTATCATGGTAGCAACTGATCGTATTTCAGCATTTGATGTAATCTTGAAAAACAAGGTCGTAAAGAAAGGCGCAGTACTGACACAGATGTCTAAGTTCTGGTTTGATTTAACTAAGGATATCGTTCCAAACCACATGGTAAGTGTTGATACTAAGGATATGCCTGAGTTTTTCCAGACAGAGGAGTTTACAGGAAACAGTATGCTGTGTAAAAAGCTTACTATGATCCCAGTAGAATGTATCGTTCGTGGCTATATCACAGGAAGTGGCTGGGCTAGCTACAAGGAAAATGGAACAGTTTGTGGTATCAAGCTTCCAGAAGGCCTCAAGGAATGTGATAAGCTCCCTGAACCAATCTACACACCATCAACAAAGGCAGAAATTGGTGATCACGATGAGAACATTGATTTCGAGAGAAGTGTAGAAGTTCTTGAGAAGGATTTCCCAGGACACGGACGTGAATATGCTGAGAAGATCCGTGATTATACAATTGCACTTTACAAGAAGTGTGCTGATTACGCTCTTACAAGAGGTATCATCATTGCTGATACTAAGTTTGAGTTCGGTCTCAATGAGAACGGTGAAGTTGTTCTTGCTGATGAAATGTTAACACCAGACAGCAGCCGTTTCTGGCCATTAGAAGGATATGAAGCTGGACATTCACAGCCTTCATTTGATAAGCAGTTCGTACGTGACTGGTTAAAAGCTAATCCAGACAGCGATTACAACCTTCCACAGGATGTAATTGACAAGACTATTGCAAAATATAAGGAAGCATACAAGCTTCTTACAGGTAGCGAACTTCAGTAATATATAGAGGATCTAAACCTTAGGAATTATATAAGATATGAATTAAACCCCTGCATGGGAGATAAGTGGTTATAATATACGACTTATCCACCATACAGGGGTTTTCTAATGTAGAAATACACTAAAATGTGGATAATTTTCACAATATGGTTATTTTTGAAATGAAAAAATATTTTTTTGCCGAGGAATATGTGGTAAATTTATATATTATGATAACTAGGTCAAAGTTTGTTTTGACCAGAATAGTTTTGGGGGTATGTCAGAAATGGCAAATTATGTGGTTAGTGAAGAATTCTATGCATCGGAGAGAGGATACGGCCTTGTAGATCAGAAAATGGTTGAGGGTGAAACTAATAATGAAAAGGCTTTAAATAATGGTGGATGGAATCTTAGAAGTTCGTTTAAGGGAGAATATGAGAGCTGTTTTGCTACTGTATCAGATGGAGTCAAAATAGTATATGACAGACAGGTACTTATATATAGAATAGATGTATCTGAATATGGTACATATGAAGTAACTGTACGAGGAAGAGCTGATTCTGATATTAGAGGTATGAAGATATGGACAGGAAGGCGTAATCTTGTTCAGGACAGTATGAGCCTTAAGGAGGGAGAGGAGTATTCTAAGACATTTTATACAAATGTAACTCCATATATTCCTGCACTTACATCAGTTCCTATGATGACTAAAGCGATATATATATGTATATCTGGTCTTGGTGCAATAGTAAGAGATATAGAAGTAAATAGAAAAGATGTTCCTGTAATATGGATTGCCGGAGATTCGACGCTTACAGATCAGAATGCAGGTACACCTTATTATCCATATGGCAGCTGTACCGGATGGGCACAGCTGTTGCAGGCATTTGTAGATGGTGCTGCTGTATCTAATCATGCTCACTCCGGACTTACAACTAACTGCTTCAAGGACGATGGACACTGGGATATAGTAAGAGACAGAATTAAGCCTGGTGATGTATTTGTAATCCAGTTTGGTCATAATGATCAAAAGAGAAGGAATTTATCTGCTTTTGGCGGTTACAAGAACAATCTGGAATATTATGTTGATGAAGTTAGAAAGAGAGGCGGAAGGCCTGTTATAGTATCTCCAATTAGCAGAATACCAAATTGTGATGATATAGAAGTCTATTCATTATTGGAAGATTATGCCAGTGCATGTGAAATGGTGGCTGAAGAGAAGGAAGTTCCATGTATAGGTCTTCATAAGATGACATTCGGATATTGGAAAAAAATTGGTAAAGCTTCACACGACTATTTTTGCCGGGGAGATATTACACATACAAATGAATACGGTGCAAGACTTGCCGTTAATTATATAGTTGAAGAAGTGCTGGATGAAGATATTGAGGAGCTGTCTGATTATATAACAGGCAGTAATATGGTTCAGATTCTGAATCCTGATTCAGATACTAAGAATCTTCCGGTAGAAACTCCAGAAGGTGGCATGTTCGATATAGAAATGCCTTATGTTGATGTAGACAAGAATGCTGATTATTACGAGGAATTATCTAAGGGATTTAAATACGGTCTTTTTGATCCATGTGTAATGCATCTGCATCCAGAGGATGAGATGCCAAGAGCACAACTGTTAATGGTTCTGTTCAAGGCTCTTAGAATATCTGGTACAAGGCCATACCTTGGCAGATTCAAGGATATAAACAAACATGAATGGGATGCTGGTTACATTCAGACAATAGTTAATGATGGCATTATGGATGATGAAACAGCAGGTGCAGAATGCTTTAGACCGGATGATGCACTTACAGTTGCAGAATATTCATCATTTGTGGTGGCAGGCAAATATGCTGTTGATAAAAAGAAACAGGAGAAGAATCAAAAGGATTCTGATAGTACATTTGTTGTAAGAAGCGTTGATTCAAAGGGTGTATGTAATAAGCATCAGTACCTGAATAAGATGCAGGCTTTTGATATAGCTAGAGAAATGGGAGTAGTAGATGCAGTTGCAGATTCAAATGCTATTATTACAAGAGCACAGTGTTATATAGGTCTTGTAAGACTAATGGATATACTAAACGTTGCTGAAATGGAGCTTCCAGACGATGTAGAGGTGCATCCTGTAGGATAGATTACAAACATGTTATAATTGATATATGTTTATAGTTTTATAGAGAGGTTTTATGATATGGATGGACAGATCTTACTACTAATTCAAGAGTATATTAGAAACCCTATAATAGATCCGATTATGATTTTTATAACTACCCTTGGAAATGGCGGTATCTTTTGGATTCTCCTGACATTAGTATTATTACTTAATAAGAAGACAAGGCGCCTCGGTATTACATGTGCTCTTTCTCTTATTCTTATGCTTTTTATCAACAATATTTTTATCAAAAATATTGTTGCAAGAACGAGGCCTTATGAAGTTATAGAGGGACTTACAATTCTGGTATCCAAACCGGTTGACTTCTCATTCCCTTCAGGACATACAGCCAGCTCTTTTGCAGTTGCTGTGGTGCTTATGAAGGAATGCAAGACTAAATGGAAGTATGCAGCGCTTCTTCTTGCAATACTTATCGCTTTTTCACGTCTATATGTAGGTGTCCATTATCCTACAGACGTTATTGGAGGGCTTATACTTGGAATTATTTATGCATTTATTGCGATGTTTATAATTAACCGTATCAAGTTCCCTGATAAGTTATTTGGAATTGAACTTGGACTTAATAAGAGCGATGAGTAAATATAAATTTAAGTGATAATAGCACTTTATATGATATGAGTAATATGGATATCTTATAGCATATAAAGTGCTGTTTTTAATTAATGGTAAATATTATGTAGCTTTTTATTTTAAATTGCTTTTGGCAGAATCCTTTTTATATTGCAAAATGTATTTTAAAGTGATTAGAATATATGTGTATGTTTGGTAGGGGATGAAGTGACACAAATATAATACATATAAGGGGATTATTAAGATGTTACTTACTATTATTCTTTCTGTCATTGTAATGGCAGGTCTTTTTCTAATGTTAATTGCAGGAGTCGCTTTTATTCAGGACAAAAAATATTTTACATCAGCGCCTAAGGATGTTCAGGATGCAATACTGCCAAGAGAGGAAATTATATGCAGGAACAAGTGAATTTTGATGATAACTGGTTTTATATTGAGGAGGATTTAAAGCCTCAGTTTCCGGAAGATGGATGGGGCGGAGCTAAGGCTGGAGCTTATGTATCAGGTGCTACGGCAAAAGGACTTGATATTTCTTACTGGACTAAAGTGACACTTCCTCATGATTTTGTAATTGATGGAGAACATGTACAGCAGATAGATACAAGAGGTATAAATGATATCCCAGCTATGCAGACGGTACAGTCAAGACTGCATGCAGGTGGATCAATAGTTCCAGGAATCTGCTGGTATAGGAAGAGTTTTGATTATAAAGATAAATTTCGTGGTAAAAGAGTATATATCTTTTTTGAAGGCGTATACAGGGACTGTAATGTATATCTGAATCAGAGCTATGTGGGAAGTCATAAGAGCGGATATACGCATTTCTATTATGATATTACTGATCTTTTAAGAGAGGATGAAGAGAATATACTTGCTGTGCGCGTTGATGCCATGGGAAGAGAAGGCTGGTGGTATGAAGGCGGAGGAATATACAAGCATGTGTGGCTGTATATATGCGATGATATTCTAATTGAGCCATATGGCCTTCATATAGAACCAGTTGTATCTGACGATATGACAGTTGGAACCCTCAGAATATCTGCAGATGTTGTCAGCAGGAGACTTGATGATACTGTGGCAGATATTGTGAGCGTTGTTTATGACCGAGAAAGGCAGGAAGTTGCAAGACTTAGCAGCAAATTTGAGATTGGTAGCTGGGACAGAGTGCGTGTTCAGATGGAGACGGTTATAGAAGGCGATGATTTGCATTTGTGGAGTCTTGAAGATACCTATCTGTATGAAGTCAGGACGTATATCAGGGTAGCTGGTGATGGTGGAAGTATAGATGAACTTGGAATAGTAACAAAAACAAATTATCAGGAGTTTATAGGTTTTAGGAAGATTGAATTTATAGCTGATAAGGGATTTTGGTTAAATGGCAAGAGAGTTTTGATAAAGGGGTTATGTACCCATCATGATCATGCAGGAGTTGGAATAGGCGTACCTGATTCTGTTCTGGAATACAGACTTAGAGAAATGCAAAAGTGCGGGATGAATGCACTTAGATCAGCTCATGGAGAGCCTTCTGATATTGTGCTGGAACTATGCGACAGGCTTGGAATATTAGTGCTGTCTGAGACGAGGCGTATGGGCAGTAGCGCAGATGATTTAGAGTCTATGAAATGCGTAGTCAGACAGGGGAGAAATCATCCTGCAGTTATTCTATGGGGAATTGGTAATGAAGAGGTCAATGTCCAGATGAAAAAGGAGACTGCGGGGACTGTTAGAAGTCTCAGACAGGAGATACGAAGTCTTGATAAGACAAGGCCTGTTACATATGCTCTTGTATGCTGGGATGGAGATACGCATTATGAAACTGCCGAGACATTTTTTGGCACAACAAGGGAACTCGATGTAATGGGATTTAATTATTCGGTTCCTGCGTGGGATCACTATCATGAGCACAATCCGGAGCATCCAATTATAATAACTGAGAATAATGCAGCTAATAGCTCTACAAGGGGCTGCTATAACACAGATGAATCTACAGGACACTACTATACACTTGATCCTGATAATAGGATTAAATGTTCATCAAAGGGAGCGGCTGGCAGATTTGAAAAAGGCGAAGGTCAGTGCCGGGAGGCTTTTGAAAGGGATTATCTTGCAGGTATGTTCCTCTGGACTGGAATAGATTATCACGGCGAGCCTACTCCTATGCCATGGCCTGCGGTTAATTCACAGTTTGGCATTATGGATCTGTGCGCTTTTAGAAAAGATGCCTTTTATTATTACAAGGCATGGTGGGGAGAAGAGGATTCTCTTTATATATTCCCGCATTGGAATCTGGTAAAAGAAAATGACAGGAACAATGGTGAGTACGGCCGTCATGACGTAGTGGCTAAGGATACAGTAGTTAATGTTCATGGATATAGTAATGCTGATGAGGTTGAGCTCTTTGTAAATGGTAAGAGCTATGGCAGAATTAAGAATGATAAATACTGGTATCTGACCTGGAAAGGGGTTAAATATGAACCTGGAGAACTAAAGGCAATAAGCTATAAAAATGACAAGGAATGCCAGACTTATATTATTAATACGGTTGGTTCTTATGATCATGTAGAAATATCAGAATATGTGGAAAATGAATTCTCAAATGATGATGTTCACATTTATAATATAAGGGCAGTGGATGCTAATGGAAGATTTATTCCTACAGATAACAGGCTCCTTGAATTTGAACTTGAGGATGTAGATGGCAGTAATTGCAGTTATATTAGGGGAGTTGGTAACGGAGACCCTGCAAGTCATGAGCCAGAGCAAGCCTGTCATAGGCATCTGTTTAATGGTTTATGCCAAGTGATTGTAAAAGGACCAGGACAACTTAAGGTAATAAATAACTATGTTCAAAAATAATCGAAATAATGTACAATTATATAAAATAATATATAAAGTAATTACTTTTTTTGCATTTTAATATAGTATGGTACAAAATAAAACTCTATAACGATTGTATAGGCTCAAAACCTTGAAAACACTTGCAAGTAAAAAACTGTTAATATATAATGACACGTGCTTTCAAGGAAAGGCAAAAAATATACAAAAAGAAATGGAGTTAATATTTTGAGAAAAGTAAATAAGACATCAATAGTTAAGGCAGTATTACTTTTACTTATTATTGGTATATTAGTGTCAACCAATAGTAGCGTTGTAATGGCTGACAATGTGAGAACAGTATCTAACAAACTTCCATCAGGTGATTTATATGAATTTACATATAAAGCCTATTGTGCTGGAGACAGCGATGATAATGCATCTGATGATAGTATCAGTGCGGATGCTTTAAATGCAAGTATTACTACTGGTGGTAACTATGATTCACTGGCAAATGACGATCAGAGAAAAATATATACGGCTCTAGCTACAGCTTTTAGTAATCCAGGAACAAGTGCAGACCCAGATGGTGGTACACCAGGAGTTATTAAGAATGGTTATTATTTAACACAAAATGGAACAATAAGCAATGATTTTGGCACATGTATATATGCCTATACATATGATCATATAGATGATCTTAACCCTTTTTTATGCGATGTATTTTTTATGTATTATGAAGGCGGCGATGTATATGTATATGCCAATTACAATGACTCAAGTGTTACCAGTAGCAAAGTCCAGTCTATGGAGAATGCTCTTAAGTCTGCAAGATCTAAATTTGTAAGCTCCATTGATACCAGAAATAAGAGTAAATATGAGATAGAACTGACAGTACATGATGCGCTTGTCAAAAAGGTACAGTATGGAGAACTTTCATCCAGTGCAGGCGGAAAAAATATTTGTCATACAGCATATGGAGCTCTTGTCGATTCTGTTGCAGTATGTGATGGATATTCATCAGCATTTCTGTACGTTCTTGATTACTATGGAATAGAAGCAAGGATTGTTACTGGTGATGCAGGTGGCGGCCATGCATGGAATGTAGTACAGCTCGACAATGACTGGTATGAAGTTGATACAACATGGGATGATGCTACTGACCAAAAATATATTTTTTACACATATTTCAATATAACTACTCAGACTATGGATAAAGGGCGTACAAGAGACACTCTTGGTAGTTATCAGCCTGTTGCTAATGGTACTAAATATGCATATACAGGGTCTGAGTACAGATCTATAGAAAACGATCCTGAACCAGTTATTGTTGATGATGATGAAAATACTAATGATGGAACATCAGGAAATGGTGGAATTTCTAATGATGGTTCTTCCAATAATGGTTCAGCAGACAATAGCAGTTCATCTAATAATAGTTCTAATACATCTTTAAGTAGTACGGGAGATGTATATACTGATGCGAATGGATATAAATATATGATTACTTCTAATAATGAGGTATCACTTATAAGACTTCCATCAGATATTAACAAGAATAAGAAAAAATATAAAACACTTACAATTGCAAATAGCGTAAATATTGGCGGTAAAAATTATAATGTAACAGAAGTTTCTTTTGAAAACGGAAGCCAGAAACTTAAGTATACTAAGAAACTAGTAATATCAGCAAATGTTAAGAGTATAAGTAAGAATTCATTTAAAAATGCTAAAAAGCTTAATTCAGTAATTATAAAAGGAAATCTGACAAGTGTTGGAAAGAATGCATTTAAGAATGTATCTAATAAGACTGTGTTCAAGCTGAATAAGAATTATTATAAGAATAACAAAAAGTTATTAGAGAAGGCCAAGACTAACAAAAAAGTAAAGTATGAAAAGGCCTGATAGGCATATCATATATAAAGCCTGATTCGGAGAATATTCCTGAATCAGGCTTTTTGTTATTTATTTGAACGAAGTGACAAAAAGTCATAAGATTATTCAGCAGATTCTAAGTACCAGAGCTGACAATCACCGCCCCAATATGTCCATTGAGCGATGTTACCACCTGCTGTACTACTCCAGTTATATACATCTAGGCATGAAGCTGAAGAGGTAATTCTAGTCTTGATAGCATAGACTCCATCATATACCTCTGTCAGTTCAAATAGCTGATTGTTATTGCCGTTGTAGGCATACTGTTCTACATTGGCACCGTCAGCCGTGCTCTTTTTTTCTATATCTACTACCTTTTCGTATCCGCTTGCTCCGGTATAAATAGTATAGTAACCGTCTGAATTCTGTACAAGTTTGAATTTCTGAGCATCATAACCATTGTATGTCCACTGCTGTATGTTAGCTCCGTTGTCAGAACTGCCATTTGTAACATCTAGATATAGATTACTGTAGTAACTTTTGATATAGTAAGTACCATTCAGGTTGCTGGATGATGTACCAGAAGAGGTTGTGCTCGTTGTACCACTGATATCGTTGAATACATAAAGCGATTTCATGGCAATACCATTAGAATCAAACAGGGCAATATTGTCCCAGCTAGATCCCTTGTCAGTAGTAGAATAGTAGGTTACACTTCCGGACATATAAGATTCATAATTGCCTGATGCAGATGTTGCCCAACCAGTACCGTTAGCCCATGTATCTGAGCTGGTTCCAATCCATTCAGGTTCCCAGTAAAAGGCTCCTAAACCATATCCTGAACAGGATTTATTTACGTTGGCAACGCCTTGGAAAACATCTCTCAAAGCCTCTGCCTGACCTGATACACTAACATCATAATTTGTATAGTTCATAGCACTAGAACTGCCTACAGTATTGGAGGTACCGTCACTATCATTAAATGTATAAGGATAACCTGTCTCTGTTACAAGGACCTTTTTATTATAGGTTTTGGCAATATTGGTAAGAGTCGTTGTCATATCACTTGTTGTGCCATGCCACATAGGATAAAATGATGTACCGAAGATATCATAATCTATTCCTTGTTCATAAGCACATTTAGCATACCATTCGCCATTGGTGAGAAGATCTGTAAAGTGCAGGACTTTCAAAATAGATGTACCATAAGAACTGTTGATATCATTTACTGCATAACACCCTTGCTGCATCAAATCACCAACACCTGAGCTGAGATCCCATGTTCCATCATATAATCCTCCCAGACCACACATGGAACCGTTGGTTTCATTACCTATCTGAACCATACCTACATCAACTCCGTAATCTAACAGTTCTTCAAGACTATCGTAAGTGAAGTTGTATACAGCGGTTTTTTTCCATTCCAGACTGTAGTCTTTCCATTCTTTAGGAGCAAACTGTTTTTCTGGATCTGCCCAGAAATCTGAGTAGTGGAAATCAATGAATACCTTCATTCCAGCATCTGTAGCTCTTTTACCCAATATCTTAGCATTATAGAGATTAGTATTGCCGCCGCCATAAGTTTTATATGGAGAGGTAGAATCATACGGATTGTTCCAGATACGTATTCTGACATAATTGACTCCGGCGCCGCTCATAATATCAAAGATATCACCTTCTGAACCATCGAGATAATAAAAAGATGTACCATTCTCTTCAAGTGCGGTAACAGCCGATATGTCTACACCTTTTATAAAGGCATCAGTCATATTGGATACCGTTGAAACACCTGAAACAGATGATGCTGCTGTTGACTGAAAAATGTTTGCATTAAGTACAGAGAGAAAAATCAGACATAAGCAGACTAGTGAAGAAAGAAATTTTTTGAGCACTTTTCTCATTATTAAACCTCCCAAAATGATTTTGCTGCATGCGCAACGTTGCGCACTCATTAGCCATTTGATACAGATTTATAATAACTCACAGGGGAATTTGAAATCTATGCATGGGATTTTAGAATTTGATTATAATAATTTGTTGAAATTAAACTAAAAAATGCGCAATATTGCGCAACTTTTTAACTTGGTCATTATAGAAAATAAAGACTAACAAAAAAACCACTTAATCAAATGACTAAGTGGTTTTCATTGAACAGGGGATGAGAGATTCGAACTCCCATGAACGGTTTTGGAGACCGTCATACTAGCCGTTGTATGAATCCCCTTCGTGCTCAACGAGTTGTATTATAGCATAGCTTGAAAGCGTTTAGCAATAGGAAATTTGAAAAAAATTATATATTTTTGTCGCCATGCTCCAAAAATACAGCAAACAAGCCATTTATACTCGACTTCGTCGAAGGGCTTGTTTGCCACCTGAATCATATTCTTACGAAACTCGCAGAAATTGCGAGTTTCTGTAATCAAGAATATATATTTTTGTGAGCATTACTTTAGAACGTCAAAATGATATCGATATATAAATAATGGAAACGTTACCGGATATGATGTATGATATCATTAAATTGATTTAACCAGTTAAACATAATTGGAATAGCGAGGGCATATATGAAAAAGAAATTAGTAGGTCTGATTTTATTATCAAGTTTAGTGGGGACAAGCATTGCGGGCTGTAATGGTAATCCTGCAAACGAGGCTACAACAGTAGCTACATCTGATACAGTAGAAGATCCATCTGATGAACAAAGTACAGCAGACAATGCTGAATCTGATATTTCATCCAAAGCAGAAGATTCAGTTCGGGACATAAAACTTACTCTGGATTTGTCTTCAGGATCTCTTTCTGAAAATCAGATGATAACACTTAATAATAGTCAGGAGCTTAATATAATAGATGACAAATATAGAAGTACTTATGAAGTGTTCGTCTATTCATTTTGTGACAGTGATGGCGATGGAGTTGGAGATTTACAGGGACTAATTTCAAGACTTGATTATATAAATGACGGTGATGACACAACTGACAGCGACCTTGGATTCAACGAGATATGGCTTATGCCAATATGTCCATCTACAACATATCATAAATATGATGTGACAGATTATATGGATATAGATCCTGAATATGGCACACTTGCCGATTTTGAACAGCTTGTTGAAGAGTGCCATGACAGAGGCGTCAATGTTATAGTTGATATGGTCATGAATCATACATCATCACAGCATCCATGGTTTACAGAGGCTTGTGATTATCTTAAGAATCTTCCGGATGGAGAGGAACCATCAGTAGAAGATTGTAAGTATTATGGATATTATAATTTTGCTAAAGAGGCACAGACAGGATATGAACAGCTCTCAGGTACAGACTGGTATTATGAAGCAAGATTCTGGTCAGAGATGCCTGATCTGAATCTGGAAAATGAAGATGTCAGAAATGAATTCCAGGATATAGCGCAGTTCTGGCTGGATGAGGGAGTAGACGGATTTAGAATGGATGCAGTTACTTCCTACACAACTAATGATGTAGCTACAAGTACAACAGAACTTGGCTGGTTCGTAGATACAGTTAAGAGTATAGATAGTGATGCCTACATTGTTGGTGAGGGCTGGACTGATCTTAATAGCATTGCTGATTATTATGACAGTGGAATTGACAGTATGTTCAATTTTGACTATTCAGGAAGTGAAGGTAAGATAGCCAAGATGGCAAGGGGCAAGATGTCTGCCATTAAATTTGCCCAGTCACTTGTAGATATACAGGAACTTTTTGGCTCACATAATTCTGAGTACATAGATGCACCTTTTTATACTAATCATGATATGGCGCGTAGTGCTGGATATTATACGGGAATGGAAGCTCAGGACAGAACTAAGCTGGCAGGAGCCCTGAATCTGTTGATGAGCGGAAATGCATTTGTATATTATGGTGAAGAGCTAGGGATGAAGGGCTCAGGTGATGATGAGAATAAGAGAGCACCTATGCAGTGGTCATCTGATAGTAGCGTGGCAGGAATGTGCGCTGGTCCTGAGAATATGGATGATATCAAGATGAGCTATGGTAGTCTTGAGGATCAGGCATCTGATAGCTATTCTATTTATAATTATTACAAGGAAGCTGTTAGACTTAGGAATATGTTCCCTGCAATTGCAAGGGGAGAAGTTTCGCTATTAGACGATCTTGCAACAGAAGAAGTAATAGCAATTAAGAAGACAATTGATACTGAGAAATTTGAAGGCATTGACGAAAGCGATAAGGAGATATATATTTTGGTTAATACTGCTGAGGAAGAGAGAACTCTTACTCTTTCTGGCACTGAATGTGATGGATGTAACTTATCGGGAGTTCTTATCACTTCTGAGAATGAAGTTATAGCAGATGGAGCAGAGATTATACTCCCTGCATTTAGCGTAGCTATACTTACTAAATAATCTAATTAGTGAAACGGCTTTCGAATATAGTACTTGTGGACGTATGGAATTGAGGATTTGGAGGAAAATGTTAGAACAATATCAGAATTTTGTATTTGATTTATATGGAACCCTTATAGATATTCATACGGATGAGAATAAAAAGTCATTCTGGGCAAATATGGCAGGCATATATAGCTGTTATGGTGCACCATATACTGGCTCAGAGCTGCATGATAAATATCTGCAGCTGGTACAGGAAGAGGAAGATGAGATAATTAGGTTAACAGGCTGCACATATCCTGAAATAAGACTCGAAAAGGTCTTTGTAAAACTTCTCAGGCAGAAATGGAACGAAGCTGATAACAGCACTAATTATAATAACCATAACTATGCCAATATATCAGATATTGAATCTATCAGGACTCCTCAGAATTATGATGCCATGTACAAGATGAGCGATGAAGAATTATTAACAAGCCCATGGGCTGACATGATATCTAATGTATTTAGGACAATATCCAGAAGTAAGCTAAAGACCTTTAATTATACTATGCCGTTTTTGGACTGGATAAAAGCAAATGGTGGCAAAATATATCAAACGCAGACATTACTAAATCAAAACGAAGA
>CAMJFD010000033.1 GCA_946404845.1 uncultured Butyrivibrio sp.
TTATAGAGCAAAAGTGCCGTATTTATGCGGCTTTTGGCGTTTCGCAAACGCCTAAAAAGTATTAATTCAGGGAGGGTAAGAAAAATGAGTATTAAAAAGATGACACCTCTGTACAGAGGGATGTCAGCTGTGTGCGGTTCAGTACTCGTTCTGACAACAATAGGTTCCAGTATTATTGAGAGCTATAGAGCTTATCTTGATAGTTTCCTTGGAACTACGAGTTATGTAACTAACAGCGATAGCGAAGATGCGAGATTCGTAAGTGATTATGATTCTATCGAGGATCTTGCAGCAGCTGCTAAGGACATATCTATAAGAGAAGGTGAAGAAGGTACAGTCATTATGAAAAATGACAACGACGCTTTGCCATTGGCTGAAGGCAGACAGATCGCACTTTTTGGCCTTGCTGCTTATGCACCATATCCTTATGCTGCAGGCGATCTTAAGGGCGGAAATGAAGATGCAGTAGATCTTGTAGGTGCTTTTGAAGAAGCCGGATATACAGTTAATACAACTCTTTATGATTTTTATACACAGATGATGAACAGACATGAGGAGCAGACAGAAAACCAGTGGACAGGTGCCATGGAGACTAATGTTGTATATGATGTGATCTATAATACAGCAGTTGGTGATATGGCTGACTTCCAGATAGTAGAAGTTACTCCTGATACATTTGCAGATTATGGTCTTGCAAATGGTTGGGAATCATCTATAGATAAAGACAATACAACTGGTATAGTTGTTTTATCAAGAGCAGGTGGTGAGACAACAACTTATGGTACAGATACAGCTGTTAATATGGCTGGTGAGAGTACAGGAGAGGATCCACTTAAGCTTTCAGAAGATGAACTGGCACTTATAGATAAGGCCAAAGAAGTATGTGGGAGCGTAGTAGTACTCCTTAATACAGGTAATACAATGCTGATCAATGATATCGCAGAAGGCGGTGAGCACGAAGTAGATGGTATTGCCTATATTGGATGTCCTAACGATTATCAGTGTACTGGTATCGTCAATGTACTTACAGGATCAGTTAATTCAACAGGTGCACTTCCTGATACATATGTAGTAGATAACTCATCTAATCCAGCAGTAATGAACTTTGGCGGCGATTACTATGCTGATTATGACGTGGTAGCAGCCAATGCAACAAACGGATATGATGACCGTTATCCTAAGACAGATATTTCTAATGTATCAAGCGCAGGTTCATTTGGCGGTGGTGACGCTACCTACAGTGCAGGACAGTATATTGTCGAGGCAGAAGGAATCTACGTAGGTTATAAATACTATGAAACAAGATATTATGATTCAATTGTAAATCCTGATTCAAATGCTACATCAATTGCAGGCAGCACAACAGGAAATGCATGGAATTATGATGACGAAGTAGTTTATTCATTTGGACATACACTCTCTTATCTTGATTATTCTCAGGAAGTTAAGAGCGTAGAAGTAGATAAAACAGGTGATGGTAATGTTACAGCAGTTGTAGCTGTTACAAATAATTCATCAGAGGATGGAACATTCCTCGCTCAGCTGTATGTACAGCAGCCTTACACAGATTATGACAAGGAAAATAATGTAGAAAAATCTGCAGTTATGTTCCTGAACTCAGCAAAGGTAGATGTAGCAGCAGGACAGACACAGGAAGTAACAATCACAGTTCCTGCTAAATATCTTGCAAGTTATGATTATACAACAGCTAAGACATATATCTTTGATGAAGGAGATTACATCTTTACAGCAGCTGCAGGCTCACATGAAGCTATTAATAACATCTTAGCTTCACAGGGTTATACAACAGAAAACGGTATGGATGCAGAGGCAGAAGGCAGCACAGTAGTATGGGCTAATAATACTGGTCTTGATACAACAACATTTGCACTTTCTAATAACACAGTAGTAACTAATGTTGCTGATACAGCTGATCTCAACTACTGGACAGGTGAAGATACAGTAACATACCTTTCAAGAAGTGACTGGGATGGAACATATCCTATTAACTACAATACAGACGTAACAGTATCAATTTCTGATTCACCTCTTGCTGATGAATGGATTGCCCAGCTCCGCGGAGAGCAGCATGCAATTGCTACTGATAATGCAGCTACAGAAGCTACAGATCTGGGACTTCGTTTCGGATCATCAGATATGACATATGATGTTGTAAGTGATATCAATCATGAATACTGGAGCAAACTTATTTCAGAAATCACTATTGATGAGGCTATAGGTGCTGTTATCCACGGTGGTAGCCAGTCTGATACACTTACAAATGTTGAGAACCCTATCGTAAGCCAGAACGAAGGTGTTAACGGCTTTACAGCTGGATACACTGACGAAGCAACAGGTAAGACATATCAGTTCAACGTAAGCTCACAGACACTTCTGGGATCATCATTCAATCCAGAACTTGCTTATGAATGGGGCCTTGTAGAAGGTAACAGTGGATTATGGCTTCAGAGATATGTAATCTGGGGAACAGGTCTTACGCTTAGAAGAACACCATATAACGGTAGAAACTATGAATATATCTCAGAGGATGCAATGCTTACAAACCGTATCGGTTATGGCATTATCAAGGGATGTACAGAAAAAGGTATCATGAATGGACCTAAGCATCTTGGTTTCAATGATCAGGAGCATAATAGAAACGGTGTTGCTGTATATATGAATGAACAGAAGTTCAGAGAAACTGATCTTAGAGGCTTCCAGGGAGCACTCGAGGATGCAGGCGGAATGGCAGTAATGATCGCATTTAACAGAATGGGACCTGTTAACGCTTCTCATTCAGTAGCACTTCTTCAGACTATTCTAAGAGGTGAATGGGGATACACAGGTATCATTTCAACAGACATGATGAATAATGGATATTATTTCTCACCTGAATCAATGATTATGGCTGGAATTACAATGGTTGCTGATTTTGGAAGTAATGATAATCATATCAACCTCGGAGATGGCGGAGTAGATGCTACATGGGCATATATTTCTGAAGACTCTGTAAGCGGCGACGCAGAACTTGTAGAAGCAGCAAGACAAAACCTGAAATATCAGTTATATACATTTGCAAATAGCGCAGTACTCAATGTTTCAACGGTAAAGGTTAACACATGGTATGACAATGCACTTAATGTAATCAGTAAGCTCAGCATAGTACTTCTTATTGTATTTGCAGCAATGTATGTGGTTTCAGTTCTGGTTCCTGACAAGAAGAAGGAGGAGAAATGAGATGAAGAATAAATTATCAGCTGGAATGATAGCAGGATGTGTAACACTAGTATTATCACTGGTAGGATTTATCCTCTATCTGGTTAATATAAACGCTTCAGGATACTTCCAGGGTGGAAGCGTTCCACAGGCTCAGTTATTTGTAATACTTGGGATGATAACAATTGTAGCCGGAATATGCATAAGCTTTGTAGATATTAAGGGAGTTGCTGGAAAGGTAGCAGATATTGCAGGAGATATACTCAAAGTTATATCACCAATCCTTATATCAGCATCACTTATGACACTTGTAGGCAGCAGAGTAGAAGGTTTTGCATTTATCTATTTCTCAAATGCTGACGTACTCACAGAAGTTCAGTCACCTGCAAACCTCTCATCTGCGCATATTGCCATCGCCAATATAGTAGTAATGGCTATCGCAATCGTCGCAGGAATTGTATGGGCTTTTCTTGGGAAAAAAAGACAGAGCAGTAATTGAACTGTGTATAGAAGAAGGTATTTTATAATAATATAGGAGCAAAAGAAGTTGTTCTCATGCGGTACAAATCACCGCCGAGGGCAACTTCTTTTTATCACGTTAAATTAATAAAATATTCTATTGGACTTTCTGAAATTAGGGGACTATAATTTTTTTAAATGAAATGTATACAACAATACATTTTAATATAAATGTATTAAAAAGGAGAGCAGAGAAATGCCTGCACGTACTATCTACCATGATGATTACATTTTAGCAAGATTCTATGGACAATCTGCTAACTATACTGATATCCCAAACGAGTTATTCAGTAAATATAATGTCAAAAAAGGTCTTCGAAACGATGATGGAACAGGTGTCCGTATTGGACTTACAAGAGTTTCTGATGTTGTAGGTTACAACGTTGATGACAAAGGAAATGTTATCCCATGCGAAGGCGATTTATTATTCCGAGGCTATAGCATTACAGACCTTATTAAGAACCGTCAGGGTAACTTTGGATTTGAGGAGACATGCTTCCTGTTACTGTTTGGTTTTCTTCCAACAGCTGAACAGTTCAAGGATTTCAAGAAGACTCTTTCCATGCGCTATGACCTGCCTGATAAGTATCTGGTTAATGAGATTCTAAGATCACCATCAATCAATCTTATGAACCGTCTGCAGACACTTACTCTTTCTCTATATAATTATGACGATGATCCAGACAATCTGGATGTATACGAAACAGTTAGAAAGGGACTCAATCTAATTGCCAAGTTCCCTGCACTTGCTATATATGCATATCAGGCCAAGATGCATGACACATTCCACGAGAGCCTTGTAATTAATTACGCGCTCAAGGATCTGTCTATAGCTGAGAATATTCTCCGCTTCCTGCGTCCTGATGGAAAGTTCACACAAAGAGAAGCTAATCTTCTCGATGCAATACTTCTCATTCATGCTGATCACGGCGGTGGTAATAACTCTACATTTACAGATGTCGTAATCGGTTCAACTGGCACAGATCTCTACTCAGCTATCTGTGGTTCACTTGGAGCTCTTAAGGGACCAAAGCATGGTGGCGCCAATATCTCAGTTGCCAAGATGATGGAAGAAGTAATAGACAAGATTGGATATACTACTGACAAAGACAAGGTAGTAGCTGTTGTAAATGAATTATTAGATGGTAACATGTATGATCACACGGGCCTTGTATATGGATTTGGCCATGCTGTATACACATTGAGTGATCCTCGTGCGGAGATATTAAGAGATCTTGCAGAGAAACTTGCCAAAGAGAAACACTGCGAAGAAAGATTTAATTTCTACAGACTCTTTGAGGAGACAGTTCATGAAATCACATATGATAGGAAAAAGAAACCACTTCCTACAAACGTTGACTTCTATTCCGGATTTGCATATGAACTTCTGGGCATTCCAATGGATCTCTACACACCACTATTTGCAATTGCAAGAGTAGCTGGCTGGGTAGCCCACAACGTTGAGAACAAACTCTATGATGGTCGTATCATGCGTCCTGCAACTAAGTACGTAGGTGAACATCAGGACTTTGTTAATATGAAGAACCGTAGATGATTAGTAAATATAGATAAAAGGCAGTAGCACTAGACTTAGTGCTGCTGCCTTTTTAAGTCGTATAAATAATTTGTTGAACAGTATCAACCTTTTGTTGATGGCTCTGGTAGTGCCTGTGCTATAAAATAAAATCTACATGATAAAAGTTTAACAATTCCTGGTTAAACAAATGGCATAGAAACTAAATTGAAAAAAATCAAAGTAGGTAGGAGGATTATTCAATGAAGTACCAGGGACTATTTGAGCCTATCAAAATTGGTAAGCTTGAGATCAAGAACCGTTATGCAATGGCACCTATGGGACCACTTGGTCTTGGTGACTTTGAAGGCGGATGGAATGACAGAGGTATAGATTACTACACAAGACGTGCTAAGGGTGGCATCGGTCTTATCATCACAGGTGTAACATTTTCAGATACAGAGGTTGAGAAACCTTCTTTTCCTAATACACCTAACTCAACATACAACCCAGTTCAGTTCGTAAGAACCAGCCGTGAGATGACAGAACGTGTTCATGCTTATGGTTCTAAGATATTCCTGCAGATGAGCGGCGGATTCGGACGTGTTACAATTCCAACTAACCTTGGAGAATTCCCACCAGTATCTGCATCAGCAGTACCACACAGATGGCTCGACAAGACATGTCGTCCACTTACAGTAGAAGAGATCCATGGTATCGTAGAGAGTTTTGGTAAGGGTGCATACAACGCAAAGCGTGCAGGCTTTGATGGTGTTGAAATCCATGCTGTACATGAAGGATACCTTATAGATCAGTTCGCTATCTCATTCTTCAATCAGAGAACAGATGAGTATGGCGGATCACTTGAGAACAGACTTAGATTTGCCAAGGAAATCCGTGAAGAAATCGCCAAGACTTGTGGATGGGATTTCCCAGTAGCTATGAGATTCTCTCTTAAGAGTATGATCAAGGACTTCCGTGAAGGTGCACTTCCAGGAGAAGAATTTGAAGAAAAAGGACGTGACATCGAAGAAGGTATCGAAGCAGCCAAGCTTCTTGAGAAATATGGCTACGATGCACTTGATGTTGACGCAGGAACATATGATGCATGGTGGTGGAATCACCCACCAATGTATATGGAAAAGGCTCCATATAAGGAATTTGCCAAGATTACTAAGGAAAATGTTAATATCCCAGTTATTATGGCAGGCCGTGTAGACAACCCAGATACAGCTATCGACTGCCTCAACAACAATATCTGCGATATGATTTCACTTGGTCGTCCAACACTTGCAGATCCAGATATCGTTAATAAGATCCGTAGAGATCAGCTCAGCCAGATTCGTCCATGTATCAGCTGCCAGGAAGGCTGCATGGGACGTATCCAGACATATTCACTTATCAACTGTGCAGTAAACCCACAGGCTGGTAAAGAGAGACTTAATAAATACAATCCTATAGTTAAGAAGAAAAAAGTTCTCGTAGTAGGTGGCGGTGTTGCCGGATGTGAAGCAGCACGTGTACTTGCAGAGAGAGGACATGAGCCAGTTCTGTACGAAGCATCAAATAGACTTGGTGGAAACCTTATCCCAGGTGGTGCTCCAGCATTCAAGGAAGACGATATCGCACTTGCTAAATGGTACGAAGATGAAATGGTACGTCTGAATGTAGAAGTACATATGGGTACAAAGGCTACAGAGAAGGAAATCCTTGATAAGCAGTTTGACGCAGTTATACTTGCAACAGGTTCTCGTCCTAAGATGTTCTCACTTGGAGATGACGAAAAGGTTTACTCAGCAGAACAGGTACTCCTTGGTGAGAAGGAAACAGGCGATAAGGTTGTAGTAGTAGGTGGCGGACTTGTAGGATGCGAGCTTGCTCTTGACCTTGCTCAGAAGGGTAAAAAAGTAACAATCGTAGAAGCTCTTGATAAGCTCATGGCAGTTAACGGACCACTTTGCTCAGCTAATAAAGAAATGCTTGAGAGACTTATCCCATTCAACGGTATTGATGTTTGCACAGGTGCAAAGGTTACAGAATACAAGAATGGTGTGCTCAAAGCTGCAGTTGGCGAAGAGACTAAAGAGCTTGATGCAGACAGCGTAGTTCTCTGCGTAGGTTATGCAAGTGAGAATACACTTTATAACCAGTACAAGAATGATGTAGATGAAATCTACCTTCTTGGTGATGCTAAACAGGTATCAAATATTATGTATGGTATCTGGGATGCATTTGAAGTAGCTAATCACATTTAATATAGGTTTAGTTTTTAATCTTTTTCAATTTTCCTTTTGTATATAGATGGAGAAGCCTTGCCGGTGCATGAATTTGCTCGGCAAGGCTTTTTATATTACAATTAATCACATGAATACACGTAATCTCAAATGTTTCCAAATTGTATATGAAGAGAGAAATCTTCAGGTAGCAGCTAATAAGCTTTTCCTGTCACCTCAGGGTCTTAGTAAGATCATAAAGAGCCTTGAAGATGAATGCGGAACAGCTCTTTTTGTGCGCTCCAAGGAAGGCTTTGTTCCTACAGAAAGTGGCAAGATTTTTTATGAAAGATCTAAGGTCATTAGCCAGAATCTAAATGAAATGTTCTCGGCTATAGAATCTGTTAATGACAAGGAAAAGAGATTTAAAATAGGATTTGCAGCAGGAACAATAAGGGCAGTAGATATATCCAAAATTGAAAGCTATATGGAGAGTAACCCTGAAATACTTTCGACCTGGTCTGAGTATGAGAACGAAAAGGTCATTAAGCAGGTCTTAAATGATGAAATAAGTTTTGGATTTGTAGTAGGATGTCCTGATAATTACAATATTATTTCAGAGCTTGCTTATTCAATAGATATAGTTATTTATGTGCATAAAGGGCATAAATTCTGGGATAGAGAAATCTTAGAAATAAGTGATTTAGAAAAAGAAAAGCTTATCCTCATGAATGAAAAACATCACATATATCATGACGTAATTAATGCATGTAATTTAAATGGTTTTGTTCCGCAAGTCGTTGCCAAGGTTGAAGAGGGTGAGGCAATGTATAAGCTTGTTAAGAACAAGATTGGTATTGGAATATCACCAAGATTTCTAGACGACAGCGATGACATTAGAGCCATTCCTATTAAGGATTCTTATACCTGGGATGTCTATGGAATATATAGACGCGACTTTGCTGATAAGGACCTGGCAAAAAAATTTATGGAAGAAGTTAGATAATCAGTAAGGGGGAAAATTTACTTTTGCCGCTTACATCATAACAGGACTATAGACAACAAAAAAGCACGAACATAATTGTCCGTGCTTTTAACTATATTAGTCGGGGTGACAGGATTCGAACCTGCGACCTCCTGGTCCCAAACCAGGCGCTCTAGCCAAGCTGAGCCACACCCCGAAATAGGTGTCGTCACTATCGCAGCGACATCTACTAGGATACCACAATCTGAATTAAAGTCAATATGTAAAAAACGTATTTTATATTTCTAAATAGCGAAGACTCCTCATGCTTCGTGTAACATGGGGAGTCTTCAGTAATAGACCATTATGAAACAGAGTTATTTGGAGAGAGACTCTGTATCAGACACATATATAGTAATCAGGTATAACCTGAAACTATCTTATTATCAGCGGCCAAGTGCTGCCTGACCACCATCCATTGTTACGAGTGAACCAGTGATGTGGCTTGACTTCTCAGAAGCGAGGTAAAGAGCAAGATCAGCAACTTCTTCTGGTTCTGCGTATCTCTTATCAGGGTATGGAGCAGCAAATACTGCCATAGCCTCTGCCTTGGAAACATTCTCACCAAGAGCCTGTTTCTCAAGCTTGTCCATCATAGGTGTATTGATAGGACCAGGTCCGATACAATTGATATGAATTCCAAGCTCAGCAACTTCAAGCGCTGCGCACTTTGATATTCCATGTACTGCATGTTTGGATGATACATAAGCTGACATCGTTGCAGCACCTGTAACTGATCCCTGTGAAGAGATATTTACGATAGCACCGCTCTTCTGAGCCTTCATCTGGCGAAGAGCATATTTCATACTGTACATTGGACCGAATACGTTAACATTATATACATCCATTACATTTTCTCGGGTCTGTTCATCAAGTGTGAGGGACTTGCCTTCATATCCTGCATTGTTTACGAGTACATCAAGTCTTCCGAAATGCTCAACTGTCTTAGATACCATATCTGACAGCTGCTCTTCATTTGTAACATCAACTACAAATGTCAGAAGATTCTTGGAATCTATATTAAGTGTAGGAACGAGCTTATCAAGCTTTTCCTGTTTTGTTGATGAAATAGCAAGCTTTGCTCCTTCTGCTGCAAATGCTTTTGTAAGAGCTTCACCAACACCACCTGTAGAACCTGTTATCATTACAACTTTGTCTTTGAGTCTTAAATCCATAATACATTCTCCTTTACAAAATGATTTATATTTTTTCAAACAATAATGTGTGATTTACGATTTGCGTTTTTCTGTTCTCTTGTTGTTTGTAATGATAATCCCAAAGTGGTATCATTATAAGCACCAGATTGTGAAAGAAAAAAGGTATCAGATTATGCTCAGTTATGATTTAAATGCCAGGAAAAATGGCAAAGAAAGCAGATTCATATACAAATACCTCTATGAATGTATAAGAGAAGACATCATAAAAGGTAATCTTAAGCCAGATGAAAAGCTGCCTGGAAAGCGCTCCCTTGCAGACCACCTGGGTATAAGTGTTAACAGCGTTATGAATGCGTATTCGCTTTTGCTCACTGAAGGTTTTATCTATTCTGAAGAGAAAAAGGGCTATTTTGTCCAGCCGCTTAACTATGTAACTATGCCCAAAAAGTCACAGCCTTTAATAGAAGAAGATGAGGATCTGACAGACCCAGATTATCTTATAGATTTTAGAGCTAACCGCGTTAGCCTACATCTTTTTCCAACAACGGTATGGGGTAAATATATGAGAGAGGCACTTGCTCTTTCAGGAGACCTTTTATTCCAGACTATTCCGTATAAAGGACTATATGAGCTGAGACAGGCTATAGCAAATGATCTTCTTAAGACCAGAAATATGCAGGTAGATCCTGCACAGATCATCATAGGAGCTGGAACTGAATATCTGTATAACAGACTACTTGTTTTATTAAAAGAATATGGTTCATTTGCAAGTGCAGACCCTGGATACAGGAGATTTGAAAGGATTGCGCAGAACTACGATGTCACCTGGAAATATATCCCAACTGATGAGAGTAATATCAGAATTGATGAACTGGAAAATAGCGGAGCCAATATAGTCCACGTATCTCCGGCGAATCTTTTTCCGGTAGGATATGCAATGCCTATAAAACGTAGGATTGAATTATTCAACTGGGTTAACGAGAAGCGCGGAAGATTCATAATAGAAGATGATTATGATAGTGAGTTCAGATATGACTCAGCATTTATAATGCCTCTTTTTGCAGAGGACGTTAGTAATAAAGTTATCTACATGAACACTTTTTCAAAAACATTGGTACCCTCAATCAGAATCAGTTACATGGTACTGCCTCCTAAGCTTATGAAAAAGTATGAAGAGAATCTGAGCTTCTATTCATGCTCTGTATCCAGCTTTGAGAAGTATGCCCTTGCAAGATTCATATCTGAAGGCCATTATGAGAGACATTTATTAAAGCTTATCAACTATTACAGGAAGATAAGACAGATGACGCTTACAAGATTTAAGAAGAGTAGACTGTCAGCTATTTCCAAGATAGAAGAGTATAATGCGGGTACGCATTTCCTTATCAGAATCAGAACAGATAAGACAGATGCGGAGGTCAAGAGAATCGGTAATGAAAAGGGACTTCATATAAGTCTGTATTCAGCATACAGCGCTGACCAGAAAAGAGAAAAAGAAGACGAGTGCTGCCTGGTAATAAACTATGCGGGAATCACAGAAGATAATATTGATGAAGTCATAAGGAGAATAGAAGATATTTTTTTATAAAAAGTACTGAAAACCGCCAGAGTATTATATAATATCAAATTGAATATAAAGAAAAAAGAATGGAATCATAGAACATGAATGCAGCTACAATAGATATAATTATTCCAGTTTATAATTGCGAAAAGTATATAAGACAGTGCATCCTGAGTATTCAGAGTCAGATATTCAAAGACTTTAGAATAATCGTAGTAGATGATGGCTCTACAGACAGAAGCGGAAGTATATGTGATGAGCTTGCAAGTTCTGATGACAGAATAATTGTAATACATCAGCCAAACGGCGGCGTCTCTGCAGCAAGAAATACAGGTCTTAAGAATCTTATGAGTCAGTATTTTTGTTTTGTAGATTCTGATGATTTAATTCACGTTGATTATTTGCAGCATATGTATGATTTGATAACAGAAAATGATGCAGATATTGTAGTGTGTGGTCTTAATACTTTTGACACAGCCCCTGAATCTGTTGACCTTTCTGAGCAAAAGAAAGAGAGTCATATTGAAGTATATGGCGATACTTTAGAATATGCTGAGAAATTCTCACAGGAAGAAATGAGACTTATATGCCTATGGGATAAGTTATATAAAACAGAAGTGTTTGACGGCATTTCTTTTCCAGAAGGTAAAGTGTATGAAGATGATAATGTCTTTTACAAGGTACTGGATGCATCAAAGCGAACTGTTTTTACAGATGCAGTACTCTATGAATATAGAATGATAGATGAGTCCATTTCACATAGCTCATACAATCTTAATATGTTAAATCATGTAGTAGCCAAAAAGGAACAGGTAGAATATTTCCATAACTGCCATAAACAAAGGCTTGTAGAGATAGCGCTGGATGCCTATATGCATTGGATATGGTGGAATATTCAGAAGATGAAAGAAAACGGCATAGAGTATAAAGAACATATCACTCCTTATATGCGCTATCTTAGAACTGCTGTCAGATACTTAAAGCCTACCAGTACATTTGGAATCAAAAAAATCCTTAAATACTGGTACCTGGCATATTTCAAAAAAATATCGTCTTAATATTATTAAATATATAAAATAAACCGATATATAAATAGATAGCTATTAATGTCTTTATCAGTTTCATCATAAGCAGGTGTATAAATGAAAAACAAAGTAATAAAGCGCAAAGTTTTTATTATTACATTTGTACTGGTTGTTTTATGTTGGTTTATAATAATCGGTTATAAGGCCCACCTTACGGAAGGAAATCAGATACTCCTTCCTGAGGAGGATTATTTTGACTGCTCTGAAGGCTGGTATGACGATGAAGGTAATACTTTCAATATCGAAGATATTAGTTTTGATGAGGATGATATTCAAAAAGAATTTGAGTTCCACTATTTGATTCCAGCTGATTTATATCTGGATGACAATTATTCAATATGCTTTTTCTCAAGGGCTTTGGATATGGAAGCATATATGTTGGCCACTGAGGAAAGCGTCTATTATGATCCTGAAACGTATGGACAGCAGTATTTCTATGAATATGAGCAAAATGGCGCAGGCCTTGCTGGTAATGACATAGGAGTTGTAGTTCATACCATTCCTATTTACTGGACTGATTCAGGTAATGAAGTAACACTAATACTGAAACCTACTGAGGTTACAGCATTTATCTATGACATTAGAATTCAGGATACGTCTGTTTATAACTACAGTATATTAAGAGAAAGATGGGGCAAATTCCTTGCAAGTATTATTGTGCTTGCATTTGGCATTGTGTCAATATTCTATACATTATTTACTCCAGGAATAGAGAAAAACAAGAAATCCAGTTATTATGCCCGTGCCATGTTTGGGATTATTGCAGGTATATTGCTGCTCAATGAAACGCAGGTACTTCAGATTCTTACTGGCAAACCAGAACTACTGACTGCCATAAGGTATCTGCTTGTATTAATTGTTTCTTTTCCACTTGCAGTATTTATAGATGAAATGTCTGCTGTTCCGCACAGGCACTTTGCGCAGTCTGTTGGTATTATAGTATTATTACTGATATTATTTGAACTGGTAGCCAACCTGTTTTTCAAATTACCATTTTACAGAACGGTTATAATTACACTTTTATTAGTCTTATTTGATTACTTCATGGCATTCTACCTAATGATCAAGGATGCCATATATTGCAATTCGCATTTTGATGCTACACCGACATTCCCATCGTACATGGCAGTAATATTCCTCCTGAGCTGCAATCTTGCAGACATGATTATATATCTTGTAAATGACGGACACCTTGTAGACTGTGGCAGAATATCAAGAATAGGATATGTAGTATTTATTATTCTACTGTTATGCAGACTAATGCAGCTGTCCATAGGAAGAGACCATAAAGCAATGCTTGCAGAGATGTACAAGGCCGAAGCCAGAACGGATGCCATGACAGGTCTGCTGAATAAAGGCGCTTTCCTTGAAAGAGAAATGGACCTTACAGGTAAGCTCTGGGTAGCACGCCGCAATCAGAACGAAAAGTTCAAGTTTGTCATAATGTCAATAGACCTAAATAATCTGAAAGTTGTAAATGACACCAGAGGTCATGCAATTGGAGATAAATATATCGTAAGTGCTGCAACTATCATGAAAAATGCTGTTGGAAATGAAGGAGAAATCTACAGGGTAGGCGGCGATGAATTCATGGTACTGATATTTGGAAACGACCCTGAAAGGACTTATGAGCACATAGTAGGCAGTCTCATATCAGGTGTAAAATCCTATAATGAAGACAGCTCAAATGATATTCAGATAAGCCTTGCATATGGCCATGCATTGTGCTCAGCCCTTGAATCCATCAGTATATACGATGTCGAAAAAGAAGCCGACAACGAAATGTATGAATGCAAAAAAGCTATGAAAAATTCCTAGGGGAATGACTCTAGGAAATGTCTTTTATATGAGCTATGGCTCAAGAATGCGTGGATCAAAAGGAGGACGCTTTCCTCTTAATTACAGCTATCATCTTGTCAAATACTTTGATGTTCTGCAAATTACCCTATACTAACCCGCTAAATTGGCAAAGTTCTCATAGACTAACCATGAGCATAGTTCATTTAGAAATATCTTCCCGTCGGCTATACTCTTATTGTAAGCACAAATGTGCAGAAATGATAACAATAAGAAAAAGTTTAAGGGAGAAAACAAAGTATGAGAAAAATAACAAGTTTTGTAGCACTGGCATTAACTACATCTTGCCTTCTTACAGGATGTTCAATGGGGAAAACTTCAGAGAATACAACAGCATCAATCAAAGGCAGTCTGGTTTCAACATCAGCTGCAGAACTCCTAAAGACAGCATATAACACAACTAGAAATAGTAATTATAATTCAAATTCATATAGCAGCGATTATTCAACTCTGAACGGAGCACAGGCTGCTGATGGAACAATGAACAGATACACACCTAGAAGCAGCGTTTCAAGCGCAACGCAGGCAAAATTAGATGCATTAGAAACAGACTATAACAAAGTTAAATGGGGCATTGTAGCAAGTCCTACAGGTTATGAGAACATTGTTGTTTCTATTGCTCCATATTGCCAGAACGGTACTCTTTATACAGTTATTGCTATTACTAACCTCTATGACTACGATGTAGAAATTGATACAACAGGAACTGTTAAAGGCCTTAATGGTGAAGACGTAGGTGACTTCGTAATATATGAGCCATGCCTTGGATCAGGAGACACAATTCTTTATCAGACATACTGTGATGACAATACAATTTGTGAAACATACTGGGAAAGATTTGACGTAGCACCAACATCTTATAGTCAGGCAGCTAACTGGGAGTCAGACTGGTCAGTTGGTCAGGACGAGTATGGTTACTACGAATTTTATTACTATCTCTACAGTAACCAGAACATGTGCCCTGGAGCAGTAACAGCACTTGCACTTGACTCAGAAGGTTATATAAGAGGTTATGCACAGAGTTATAACAGTACAGAAGGCACATCATGTTATGATGAACTTAGTTTTTATACAAAAGAGTTTGATGAACCAGTTACTGACTTTGCAATGTTTGCAAATCCAGAAGTAGAGAACTGATTTTTGCAAAAAAGTTATTAAAAACTGCATAAATGTAAGATATAGAAATGATGCATGACATCGTTGCAACCTAATTGAAATTCCGTGGTAATTACCACATAATATAAACAAGCAAGAACTATAATTGAATTAATTAAGCTGAGAATCAAATCAACTCACCCACAGGAGGCCCCAAAATGCATGAACGCTGCAGAAACATCATGTTCTTTAAAGGAATGACAGACACAGAAATTTCTGAATGCCTGATAGAATTAAAATATCAAAATAAAAAATATAAAAAAGACGAGATAATAATGTCCGCAGGTAATATTACGGAATGCATGGGAGTTGTGCTGGCTGGAAGCGTTACAATTGAAAGCAATGACTCATGGGGCAACTGCACTATTTTAAGCCACGTAGGGACAAATGGATTTTTTGCAGAAACGTATGCAATGCTCGAGGAAGAAGTCATGCTCGTAGATGTTCGTGCAAATGAAGACTGCGAGATACTCTTCCTCAATCTAAACGTGATCAGAAACAATACGAATTACCAGAAGCCTTGGCAATACAAGCTGGTAGCGAACCTTTTGAATATCTCTATACACAAGAACATAACGCTATCCAGAAGGAGCTTCCACACATCGCCGCATACAATTAGAGGCAAGATATATTCATATCTTAATAGCATTGAACTTCAGAAGCACAGTTCAGAATTTGACATTCCATTCGACAGGCAGCAACTGGCGGATTATCTCAATGTAGAGCGTACCGCGTTGTCCAAAGAGCTCGGCAAGATGAAAAAAGAAAAATTAATAGACTTTAAGAAAAATCATTTTGTGATATATAAGGAGCGGGAGTGATATAATCATATGGATTAATTCCAATACATGCGAGGATATCTGTATGAATAAGGCGACAACAAGCCAAGAATCAAAGGCTAATACAATAAGCAATACAACAAGCAATGCAATAAGCAATGAAACAAGCAATACAACAAACAATATACCAAATAAAAAATCAAAAAAGCTGGATATAGTAATGACCATCGCATGGTTACTTGCAATTATCTCAGCTCTCATAATACATCCAAGTGCAGAATACCTAAGTTATATAGATTTCAGATCACTTGGAATTCTATGGGGACTCATGGTAATAATACAGGGACTTAAAGAGAATTCAGTCTTTGAAAGAATTGCGCAGGTGCTCTTATCTAAAGTACAGGAAGACTGGCAGCTGGCTGCAGTTCTCATAGCTATGTGCTATGTGGGCAGCATGCTTATAACTAATGACGTTGCACTTATAACATTTGTGCCATTTGCGATTATGATACTGCACAACTGCAATAGAGATGACATCATGATCCCTGTGATAGTCCTTCAGACAATTGCAGCCAACCTGGGTAGCATGCTGACTCCAATAGGTAATCCACAGAACCTTTATATGTATGGCCTGACAGGCATGGGACTTATGGAATTTATATTAATAATGCTCCCATACAGCATGATCGCAGCAGCTCTGCTTGCCGCATCAATATTTTTCATATTTAAAAATCCAATAGTAAAAAACAAAAAAGTTGCCCCAAAAGCTAATACTACCAGCAGTACAACAGCTAATACCAGTACTAACACCAAACTTGAACCCTCCTACGAAAGGCAGATAGTAAGCTACTTTGGTAGCAGAGCGCAGATAATAATATATAGCATTCTCTTTGTAATAGCTCTACTAACTGTAATGCGCTTTATTCCATGGTATGTATTTGCAGCTGTAGTACTCATAATAGTAGGGGGAATGGATTACAAGATATTATTCAGGGCAGATTATATACTGCTTCTGACATTTATAGGATTCTTTATCTTTACAGGGAATATGGGAAGAATCGACATTATTAATACATTTCTGGGACGAGTAATGAGTGGCAGAGAATTCATTATATCTGTGCTGACAAGCCAGGTTATTAGTAATGTACCTGCAACCCTCATGCTGTCTGGATACACAACTAATTACAGGGCACTCATAATAGGTGTAAACCTCGGAGGTCTTGGAACTCTCATCGCATCAATGGCAAGTCTCATATCCTACAAGGCTTATGCCAAAGAGTACAAGAGTAAAAGCGCAGAATACATAAGAACGTTCACAATTTATAACATTATATTTTTAATTATATTGTCAGCAGCATATACCCTTATGACACTCTGAGGTGTTTGAAACAGCAGTGCATGACCATCCTTTTTCATCTAACCAGACTCAGAGTCATGCCAAAAGTTCCAGAAATCTCTATGCAATGAAGACTTATATAAAAGGACTTCCAGGATTATTGAAATAGCAATTATCTTAGAAGTCCTTATTTAATAAAAAGCACTCCGTGCAGAATGACGCAAGCGACATTCTATGTTCTTAATATTAATCAGTGCAGCATCTCAATTGACTTAAGACTACAATTACCAGTTCCCTTATAAGTAAGATATAGCGCATTTACGCCAGTTACAGGAGCGTCTAACTTGCATTCATGTATTGTCCAGATATTAGAGCCATCGCCCTTTAATACACCCAGAACTTCATCATCAAGAGAAGTTCTGATTTCAAACTCTCCGTTATAATAAGCTCTTGTCTTGATTCTGATACCGGTTACGCCTTGCATATCAAAGTATTTATATCCAACTGTAGTAGTGTCAACAATTCCTTTGATATATCCGTCATTCTGGTCACCATTACCACCTTCCTGAACAATCCTTGGTGAGTACTCTTCAACATATACCTTGTGCTCATTAGTAAAAATGTTGCAGGCAAGATAAGCAGGATACTCTCCTATATCACTGAGTGGTCCGCCGTTTAGACCGCAGGAAGTAATCTCGACCTGTGGAATCATATTATTAACATCAAACTTAATCTTCTCAGCGCATCCCTGTCTGCTAAACCAGGTTCCATTAGTATGTCTGTGATAGAAGATGTACCAGTCATCGCCTATAGCTACGATGCTTCCGTGATTATTTCCGCCATAAGCAGTAGCTTCATTAGCAGGTTTATAACTATCTATATTCATGTCACAGTTACTAACTATTACGCCGCCATATGTATATGGTCCAAGTGGATTCTTGGAAGTTGCGTAGCACAGCTCATGCATGAGCTCTGAAGAGTAGATAAAATAGTAAATATCATCGCGCTTTCTGATAGAAGGTGCTTCAAAGAATGCGTGTCCTTCATAGCCAGTGCCATTACTATACATGTCACCTGGTGCAACGAACTCAGGAGCTCTCTTAACAGTCAGCATATCCTTATCAAGCACAGTCAGCATAGCGCCGTGTCTTGATGCGTCCGCATGGCCTGCAAATCCTGTGAAAAGATATGTCACATCACCTTCAGTAAGTACACCTGGGTCAAACTGTGGTTCGTCACCTTCTTTTTCTCCAAGTCTTGTGCCATCTTCATAATGGACATAACCAAGGAACTTGTATTCACCGGCAGGAGTGTCACATACAGCAACTGATACAACACATACCTTATCAAGTACATAATACAGATAGTATCTGCCATCTGGACCAACGGTTACATCTGGCGCATACAGGCACATGTGGCCATCCTTGTTAAGAGGATCTGCAGTCTTAGGATATATAACGCCTTCGTATTTCCAATTACCAAGATCATTTACAGGTGCTGACCAGCATACATAATCTCCAAGGCAGAAGGTTTCGCCTTCCCATCTGTCGTGAGATCCGTATACATAAACCCTGTCACCAAATACATATGGCTCGCCATCAGGAATATATTCCCATGAAGGCAAATATGGGTTTACAGCCTGCTTTCTGCTATGCTGTCTGATTCCGCCTTCCAGCTTAGGACTTGCGCCTCGTCCTAGAAATTCCATTTCATTTGGAACATCTACAGAATAAGGCTTCCAGCATGGAAGTTTGATATTATCATATTTGCAGGCAGAGAAGTTATTTATATTACTACAACAAGCATCATCGCTGCCATTTGGATTATGATATTTTATAAAGTTTACGAAATATCTGCTCATCTGTTTTGCAAGGTCATAGTGCCTTCCAGCATATGGACGATGGCACTTTTCAAGTGTATCAAAAAAGAACCAGAGGTCGCAGGAATGGAAGGTTCCAGGATGTGATTCACCGGTAAATCCATCGCCAGGAATATCTGGATCGAATCTGTAATAATATAAGTCCTGATGAGAGAGCTTTTTATCAGCAATATTTTTAGTAGCATCTGCAAATGTTGATTTTACAGCCAGTTCAACAGTATTAACACCGTCTATGCTAAATTCATCAGAAGTATTACCAGAAATGACAGGTACCTGCGCGCAGTCTCTATTAATGAACCTTTCAACAGGGTCCCCAGTGCAGAACTTGTTATCAACAATAGGGAACATTCTGCCTGCCATGCTAAATCCATTTACATTTACAAATTTGTTGTAGCCAGCAAGGAGCTCTTTGTAATCAAGCCTTCTGGCTTCATCTATATTATTAACGCCAAGTGATTCCAGGAACCTTTGGCCATGTGCTTCAGCCTGTTCCAGATTCATAGGGTTGAAGATGTCGCCGTCAGTATCAGGCATTCTGATAATTCCGCTCATGATAACTGCACCTTTTATAATGCCATAATTATCAGGGCATGTAAGCTGATGCATTACGCTTGCACCGCCAGCTGACTGTCCTGCGATAGTTATCTTCTCTGGATCTCCGCCAAAAGAAGCTATGTTGTCATATACCCAGTGAAGACCAGCCTTCTGATCTAGCAGTCCAAAGTTTGAAGGAGTATCAGGGCTTTCAGAAGTAAGCTCCTTATGAGCCATGAATCCAAAGACTCCAAGTCTGTAGGCAACGCTTACAACAACGATTCCCTGTTTGGCAAGCGCTTCTCCATTAAACTCCATTTCAGCAGTGTAACCCCACTGGAATGCGCCTCCGTAGTACCATACAAGTACTGGAAGTTTTTCATCAGATTTTTTGGCAGGGGTCCAGATATTCAGGTACAGGCAGTCCTCATCAAGTGGAATCTCAGGATCAACGTGCCACTCTCTACAATAAATATCTGTTCCTACACCTGGTGTATCCTGTGCAGATATTGGTCCAAATTCAAAAGCATCTCTTGTGCCTTCCCAGTCAGCGCAAGGCTGAGGTGCTCTCCATCTGTTGCCTCCGACAGGAGGAGCGGCAAATGGAACCCCCTTATAGACTGTTATGCGAGGATCATTTCCTGCAAGTCCCCTTAATAAACCATTTTTAACCCTAGTAGTTCTTAGCATTTTTTTCCTCCTAAATAATATTAGAATTACAAAATACCTTCCGTAAAATTAGCGGTTTGGAATAATGATGAATCTGTACCTTACCATTATCACCCAAACCGCTTTATTATTCTTGATATAGTTGAGATATTATATGATATAGGTGTCAAAAGTCATAAATGCATACATGCTTGCATGTTAAGCATT
>CAMJFD010000034.1 GCA_946404845.1 uncultured Butyrivibrio sp.
CAATACAGATCTGATATGGACTGCTTCATACCACTGATGAATAAGTTCTATGAAACATATGGTTTTTATCCTAAGTATCCTGTAGCTGATGCCGGTTATGGCTCGTTCAATAATTATATCTTCTGCGAGCAAAAAGGTATGGAAAAGTATATGAAATTCCCGATGTTCAAAAAGGAGACAACAGATAAGAAATATCACAATAATCCATTCAGAGCAGTTAATTTTGAAATTGGTGGTGATGGAAAAATGCGTTGTCCCAATGGGAAGACTTTTAACTTTCTATACCGTAAACCTGTAAAAGGGAACCAGTATGGACGAAAGGAAGAAGTCTACCAATGTGAAGACTGCAGTGGCTGTCCCTATGCATCAAAGTGCAAGAAGACAGATGGCAACAGAACTGTAAGAATAAATGAAGAACTGACTGCCATGCATCAGGAGGTCATAGATAATCTTGAGAGCATCCAGGGAGCACTTCTTAGAATGAACAGATCCATTCAGGCGGAAGGAACTTTCGGAATCATCAAAAAGGATCGCTGGTATAAAAGAATAGTCCGAAAAGGAATAGAATCTGTAAAACTTGAGGTTCTTTTAGTTTCTATAGGTTACAACTTATATAAATATCACAATAAAAAGATGCGTCTCCAAGAAGCGGCCTAAACATAAAAAGCTTGTAGTTCTTGGGGAAAGGGGTATTATACACTTTTTTCCATAAAAGGAATAGTCCCGCATAAAAAATAGCAATAAAAGGGAGCTGGAAAAAATGATTTCTCATTTTTTCACAGCCCCTTTTTTTACAATAAGTGGAATTTTAAATTAAATTATTTCTTCTTGAATCCAGCTCTCTTACGAAGTGTAGGATCAAGAATTCTCTTTCTGATTCTAAGAGTTGTAGGTGTTACCTCAAGAAGCTCATCTGTATCTATGAATTCGATAGCCTGTTCAAGAGACATAACCTTAGGTGGTACAAGACGAAGAGCTTCATCTGATGAAGATGTACGTGTGTTTGTAAGGTGCTTTGTCTTACAAACGTTAACTTCGATATCTTCTGACTTACCACTTGTTCCGATAACCATACCTGAGTAAACCTTATCACCTGGCTTAATGAACAGCTGTCCACGCTCCTGAGCATTGAACAGACCATATGTTACAGCTTCACCAGATTCAAATGCAATAAGTGAACCCTGCTTACGGTACTGGATTTCTCCCTTATATGGAGCATAACCATCAAATATAGTATTGATGATACCGTTACCCTTTGTATCTGTCATGAAGTCACCACGGTAACCGATAAGTCCTCTTGAAGGGATGTTGAATTCAAGACGAGTTCCGCCGTTTACAGAACCCATATTAACCATTTCACCCTTTCTCTCACCAAGCTTCTGGATTACGCTACCAGCAAATTCATCTGGAACATCGATGTAAGCTTTTTCCATAGGCTCAAGCTTCTTACCGTTTTCGTCTTCCTTGTAAATAACTTCAGCTTTACTTACAGCGAATTCGAAACCTTCACGACGCATTGTCTCGATCAGAACTGACAGATGCAGTTCACCACGACCAGAAACCTTAAATGTCTCTGTTGTATCTGTATCTTCTACGCGAAGAGATACGTCTGTATTTAACTCTTTGTATAATCTCTCACGGAGGTGACGGCTGGTTACGAACTTACCTTCCTGACCTGCAAGTGGAGAATCATTAACGATGAAGTTCATGCTGATTGTTGGCTCTGAAATCTTCTGGAAAGGAATAGCATTTGGTGCATCTGGAGCACAAAGTGTATCACCAATCTTAAGATCTTCAATACCTGAGATAGCTACGATAGAACCTATCTTAGCTTCTGTAACTTCAATCTTATTAAGTCCCTGGAATTCATATAGCTTACCAATCTTAGCCTTGAAATTACGGCTAGGATCATGGTGGTTAACTACTATGATTTCCTGATTTGCTTTAAGTGAACCATTATCTACCTTACCTACACCGATACGACCAACATATTCGTTGTAATCAATAGTACTGATAAGCATCTGTGTACCGGCATCTGGATCTCCAACTGGAGCTGGGATATAGTTAATAATTGTATCAAGAAGAGGAATAAGATCCTTACCTTCTTCATCAAGTGAAAGTGAAGATGTACCTGCCTTAGCTGATGCAAATACGAATGGGCAGTCAAGCTGCTTGTCGTCAGCACCAAGGTCCATAAGGAGCTCAAGTACTTCATCAATAACTTCTGTAGGTCTTGCTTCTGGTCTGTCGATCTTGTTGATACATACGATAACTGGAAGCTTAAGTTCCATTGCCTTACCCAGAACGAACTTAGTCTGTGGCATAGCACCTTCAAATGCATCTACAACAAGAATAACACCGTTTACCATCTTAAGAACTCGCTCAACTTCGCCACCAAAATCAGCATGGCCTGGAGTGTCGATGATGTTGATTTTTATATCCTTATATTCAATAGCTGTATTTTTAGACATGATAGTGATTCCACGCTCTTTTTCAATAGCGCCAGAATCCATAACTCTTTCTACTACTTCCTGACCGTCTCTAAATACACCACTCTGTCTGAGAAGTCCATCTACAAGAGTTGTTTTACCATGGTCAACGTGAGCTATAATTGCAACGTTTCTGACATCATTTCTAGTCTGCTTCATAAAAAATCCTTTCTCATATTACTAAATAAAAAATCAAGAATGAATATGAATCTAAATCAAACCTGACCTGAAATCATTATGATTTACGCAACTTCGTAATTTTCATAACGAAAAAACTAACTGTTTACAAACTAAATTAGTATATCACGCAGTTTTTCAAGTTTCAACTATATAAATGTGCACTATTCATTAAGATTTACAAAAAAAATTGTGAAAAACATATAGAAATAAGAAGGTAAGCATTTGTTGACTTTATTGTGGTAAATTGTGCTAGGGTGATTGACAGTGCTTGACATGAATGCTATTATTTTTTTGAAAGAGATAGAGGTTGCGTATTTAAAGAGTAAATTTCTTGATGCTTTTAGGAGCAGAAGAGAGAAATTGAAAGGTGAATACGCCGAAGGATTTACATACCTGAATAAGTAAATTCCTGGGCGTGCAGTTAATAACTGTATGACTGTCATCGACAAGATGGGGCGCTATCCAGAATTACAGAATATATGTGATTTTGAGCCAGCGCTATGAATATAGAGCTGGTTTTTTTATTTAATTTTTTACTTATTAAATAAAAAATAGTAATCAATTGCCTAATACCTTGTCACTAAATTGCAAACAGTATGTTTCTAGTTTTAGGAGGTAAATAATGAGCATATTTAAAGGAGCAGGTGTTGCTATTGCAACTCCATTTAATACTGATGGATCAGTAAATTACGATGAATTTGGAAGATTGATAGATTTTCAAATTGAGCATGGAACAGACGCTATTATTGTATGTGGTACTACAGGTGAGTCAGCTACAATGACAGAAGAAGAGCACATGGAAGTTGTAAAATACTGTATAGATAAGGTTGCAAAGCGTGTTCCAGTAGTAGCTGGTGCAGGTTCTAACTGCACAGAAACAGCAGTTAAGCTGTCAAAAGCAGCACAGCAGGATGGAGCTGATGGTATTCTGTCAGTTACTCCATATTATAATAAGGCAACTCAAGGTGGTCTCGTTGCTCACTTTACAGAGATTGCCAAGGCAGTAGATATTCCAATTATTTTATATAATGTTCCTAGTAGAACAGGCACTAACATTCAGCCAGAAACAGCAGTTAAGCTGTGTAAGGAAGTAGACAATATTGTAGCCATCAAGGATGCAACAGGTAATATGTCACAGACATCCAAGATGATGCAGCTTGCTGATGGATGCATTGATCTGTATTCAGGTGAAGATGGAATTATCGTTCCACTTATGTCTATTGGTGGTATTGGTGTTATTTCAGTTCTTTCAAATATTGCACCACAGCAGACACATGATATTTGTGCAAAGGCTCTTGAAGGTAATTTTGCAGAAGCAGCACAGCTTCAGCTTAAGGCTCTTCCACTTGTAGATGCATTATTCTGTGAGGTAAACCCAATTCCTGTTAAGGCAGCTCTTAATATGATGGGATTTAATGCTGGTTCACTCAGACTTCCACTTACAGAAATGACAGCAGAAGGTAAGGAAAAGCTTGCTAAGGCTATGAGAGAATATGGTCTTATTAAATAAAGATATTTTTAATAATAGATTGGTGATTAAGGAGGAGGTATAGTCCTCCTTAATTATTATCTGGAAATAATTATTAGTAGAAAGAGGTATAACATGACAAAAATTATTATGAATGGTTGTAATGGACGTATGGGCCGTGCAATCGCTGGAATCGTTAGTGAAGATAAAGATGTTGAAATTGTAGCTGGCGTTGATGCATTTGGCGAAGGTGATGGAAGCTTTCCAGTATTTAATGATATTGACAAATGTGACGTTGCAGCAGATGTAATTATTGATTTCTCAAATGCAGCAGCAGTAGATAAGCTTCTTGATTATTCAGTAGAAAAGCAGATTCCAGTTGTATTATGTACAACAGGTTTATCTGATGAGCAGTTACAGCATGTACAGGATGCTTCACAGAAGGTTGCTGTACTTAAGTCAGCAAACATGTCTGTAGGTGTTAATGTTCTGCTTAAGATTTTAAAAGAGGCTGCTCCAACACTTGCAGCAGCAGGCTTTGATATTGAAATTGTAGAAAAGCATCATAATCAGAAACTTGATTCTCCAAGTGGTACAGCTCTTGCTCTTGCAGAAGATGTTAACGATGCAATTGGCGGAGATTATGAATTTGTATATGACAGAAGTACCAGAAGAGAGAAGAGACCACAGAAAGAAATTGGAATTTCTGCTGTAAGAGGTGGTACAATTGTAGGAGACCATGATGTTATATTTGCTGGACTTGATGAAGTTGTTACTTTCTCACACAGAGCTTATTCAAGAACAGTATTTGGAAAAGGTGCTGTAGAAGCAGCCAAGTTCCTTGCTGGACAGCCAGCTGGTCTTTATGATATGAGTAGTGTTGTAAAATAAAATTCCTCAAATAAGGAGAAAAAATGAGATTTCGTCCCTGTATTGATATTCACAATGGAAAAGTAAAACAGATTGTTGGAAGTTCCTTGAAAGATGATGGAGATGAAGCTAAAGAGAATTTTATAAGTGATTCTAAGGCATCTTACTATGCTAAGTTATATGAGAATCTAGGCCTTACAGGCGGTCATATTATAATCTTGAATCATGCAGGCAGCCCATATTATGAAGAGTCACTTAATCAGGCTACAGAGGCGCTTGTAACATGCCCTGGAGTCATGCAGATAGGTGGAGGTATAAATGCCGATAATGCTGCTGATTTTATACGGTGCGGTGCAAGCCATGTTATTGTGACATCATATGTATTTTCTGGTGGAGAGATAAACTTTGATAATCTCGCCAAGCTGTTAAAAGCAGTAGGTAAAGAGCATCTGGTTCTGGATCTTAGCTGCAAGTATAGAGATGATGGATATTATATAGTTACAGACAGGTGGCAGAAATTTACTGATATCAAATTAAACGAAAAAACGTTAAATATGCTTTCTAAATATTGCGATGAGTTTCTTATTCATGCTGCAGATGTTGAAGGGAAGCAGAACGGAATTGATCGTAAAGTTGCTACAATTCTTGGTGATTGGGGTGGAAAGCCTATGACATATGCTGGAGGAGTTCACACAATTACTGACATCAAGGAATTAAAATGGTTTGGTGTGAATAATCTGGATGTAACAGTTGGAAGCGCACTTGATATTTTTGGTGGAAATCTTACTTTAGATGAGGTATTAGCTACGATAGAAGAACCACTTGAGAGCATACCTTAAATGAGTGAATAATTAAAATATAATGATAAAAACACGGTAATAACTAATAGTTTGGTTGTTACCGTGTTTTTTCATAGAAAATAAATATAAATTTTACTGAAAAATTCTAATTTGGTTAGAATAGTCAGAAAAATATTCCTGTACGCAAAAGTCCCACCCTACGTTAGTAGGATGGGACTGATGATTAATCATTTGTACATTCGCGAATTCTAAATAAATCAATTTATATAAGAATAAGGCACACTGTAGTCTTGATTAATTAGGCTTTAATTAAAATTAAAGCTTGTTTACGTTTACTGCCTGTGGTCCTTTTTCGCCCTGGATTACGTCGTAATCTACTGAAGCACCTTCTTCAAGAGACTTGAAACCTTCCATGTTAAGTCCTGAATAGTGTACGAATACATCGTTACCAGCCTCATCAGAAATGAAACCATAACCCTTCTGGTTGTTGAACCACTTAACTGTACCTTTGTTCATCTTGTGTTACCTCCACTGGAAAATAAAAAATAATAATATATCATTACTAAATAATGATATGTTGTCCCCAGACAACATATTAAAGATACCACATTCTTTAGAAAAAGTAAAGAAATTCTTTATTTTTTTGGAAAAAATATCACAATTTTTCGGTCATTTTAATACGTTACTTTACTTTACGACTTTAGTATGATAAAATATCCAAGTATTAAAGCATTATTGACGAAATATAGTTATTTTACCGTCCATAATAGTATTACCAAGGAGGCGGAAGGATGAACAAGAAAATCAGAACTGATGCTGTTGATCACTTATTTGATGCAATTCTTTGCTTACAGAATAAGGAAGAGTGCTATAGTTTTTTTGAAGATCTATGTACAGTAAATGAACTTCTTTCTCTTTCACAGAGATTTGAAGTAGCTTCTATGCTTAGAGATCATAAGACTTACTTAGAAATAGCAGAGAAAACTGGTGCTTCTACAGCGACTATTAGTAGAGTAAATCGTTCACTTAACTATGGTGACGATGGATACGAAATGGTTTTCGAAAGACTCACTGATTGATGGGTTGGAATTATATTCAAAAAGAGGTTGGCAGCTGCCAACCTCTTTTATAATTAATGCTTATTAAATTTAATTGTTTGTTTTTTCTGAAACTGCTCTTTCCTTGGCTGTTTCGGCAGATGACTTCTCCCCTGTCATCGTGCAACTACCCTGAAATACAGCATTTTCATCAATAACCAGGCTCTTAGCTGTAATGTCACCAATAATCTTGCCAGTATCGCTGATTTCAACCTTTCCTCCAACAGCAGAAGCATTGCCGTTTATTTCTCCTGCGTTAAAAATGTTAAGTGCAGAAACGGTACCATTTATTTTACCGTCCTGACCAATAATTAGAGAACCACTGATTGTTACATTACCATTTACTGTGCCATCAATTCTAGTAGAATCCTTAGTAGTAAGTGGTCCATCGATTACTGCACCTGTTCCAATAATGCTTACAATCTGTTCGGCTGTAGCATCGTAAGAAACTTGCTTTGGCTTATTAAACATAATAATTTCCTCCCGTAGTTCGATTACAATTAATGTGCCCTATTAAATTATTCTACATCAGCCACTTATATCTATAAGTGCTTCGGCGTCTACATACTCATCATTGTTCTTGATCTGATATCCCAGTAATGAATTGTCGTCTCCCACAACGAACAATATACTGCCTCTTAGAACTGCGTCTCCCTCGTTGACAAGTGGATCGCCTTGATTACGATAGATTGAAACATAACCGTTTCCATGATCTATTGTTACACAATTACCGTATTTAATATCTGAGGTAACTGAAGCAACCGTTCCATTTCCTGATGCTACAACATTTGCGCCAGATTCTGCAGAGAAGATAACTATAGGATTGCCTGTAGGTGTTTCTTCTTCGGATGTTTCCTCTGTTGCTTCATCTGTTGTATCATCATTTTCTTCGTCCTCATCATCAGTGGTTGTAAATGAACTTACAATTTCAGATGAATCTGGATTGTCGTAAGTACTTTCCATGGCTGCTGTTCCAGAAAGTGGGAAACCAGTTGGCATACTCTGTTCCTCTGCTTCTGCAGCAGATGCTTCTGCCTCCTGAACCTTTTGGTTGAGAGCATAAGACAAATGATCAATTTCGGTCTGAAGCTCAGTTTTATCAGCTTCTAACGTTGCATTGTCAGTCTCAAGTTCTGCAATAGTCGCCGTTTGAGTACTTTGAATATCTTTTAGTGCAGATAATGTCATAGAAGTATAAACAATGTAACAAATTATTGCCAGGACAATTGCAAATGCGGAAAATGCAAGAATCTGAGTCTTAACATGTCCTAGATGGATTCGCTTATTTTCACCATCTGAGTCTCCTGCAATTATCATAATTGTATAATGTCTTCTGTGACGGTGTTTTTTAGGCTTATCATTACTGCTCATATGATTCCTCCCGTCGTTCGGCTATTTAAAAAGGGACATTCCCTTAACTAAATTATTTTAGCATATATTAAGATGCATGAGCAATGATTTGCAATATGTCTGTCACAAACTACCAAAAATGTCATTAGGATTTTGTACAATTATGTTAGATGCTACTTTTATTGTTTTTGATTTTTATAACTATTATGAGTAATATCAAACGAAAATGATTTGACTATATCAGATTTTATAGTCATGTGTAACATCAAATTTCTGTTCAAAAGCATTGAGCATAATGTTCATGGTGAGATTAGCTTTTTTGGCAACATCATTCTCTATAGTTGTAACTCCATCAGCAAGGATATGTTCAGTGCTGTTGTAGGAGATTACTGCCATATTTTCATCTGGTATATATTGCCTCAAGATAAGAGCCAGATAAGTTCCAAGTACCAGTACCTTTTTATCCTTTAGCTTCTCAAGGTCTTTATGAGTGCAGTCTGAAAAATAAATAACTTTACCATTTGGAACTGTGCCAGAGATGTACTCCTGGTATTTTTCATTATCATACTTATCCATGATAAGGTAATAGTTCTTACCCAGAATCTTAAGGGCTTCCTTAGACAGGGTAGGCATGTCTGTATATATCTGATAAAAAAGAAAGTCATTAACTATCATATCAAGGCAGATTACAGGTACATAGTACTGATCAGCCATCTTTTTGAAATCGTCCTCTGGAAGATCAATAGCGATAACGCCATCTAAGAGTCTGTTAGGAGATTTGTTGGATTCTCTGTCATACGGAAGCAGCACAACATTGTATTTCATTCTGCTGAATCGTTCTACAAGCAGATTGACCATATATGTAATTTCCAGATTCCTTGATGGGCTGTCTTCTCTTAAATGGTAAGTGATACCAATCATATTGTGCTTACCGGTTGCAAGTGAAATAGCTTCATGGCTTGGAGTATATCTTAGCAGATTAGCCATCTGCAGAACCTTTTTGCGAGTCTCTTCACTTATTTTCTGTCCTGGTTTGTTATTTAGAACATATGAAACAGTTGCAACTGAAACACCGGCTGCTTTTGCAACATCCTTTACAGTAGCTTTTTTGGAACGATTTTCTTTATTTATCATTTTAATATCTCCTTATATGAGATTAATATTTTTACTTAAACAATATTTTATAAGTTTCGGTTTGGTTTCCTGGAAATGTTATATTTAGAGGCTTTTGCTACTAATGATAATTAATAAGATTATCATAATTATCACTCAAAATTCACTTAACCGTATAAGTAGATAATACAAATTATGGTCAAAAAAGTCAATTGTTGCCAAATAAAATCAGCGTTGACATAAAAAATAAAGTGTGCTAATTTGTACTTAACCGGTTAAGTGAAACGATAAGTTAATTATTAATTTTGAGCATTGAACGGAGGAACAGATATGAAAAAATCAATTAAATTATTTGCACGTATGATAGCAGTTTGTACATCAGGAATATTATTACTGTCAGGTTGTGGCAGTTCTGGGGCACAGGCACAGAGCGAATCTCAGATAACAGTTACTTTTATGAACGGGGATGAAACACTTGGTACAGTGACAGCAAATGCTGGGGAACTCTTGGATGCTGCATCATATGAAGGCTATGAAAATGGTCAGGATGCAGAATTTCAGGGATGGTATGAAGCTCCAACATTTATAGAAGCAAGTTATAAAGATCTTACTGTAGATACATTTGAAGAAGATACAACTCTTTATGGTAATTTTGCAGCCAATGATGTGACAGAAGATACCAGAAAATGGTATGTAGTTGGTGCATCTACATCAGGTATACTTGCAGACAGTCAGTGGGCAGGAGCTCTTAGTGATGAAGAAAAAGAGCAGTTTGAATTAAAACCAACAGGTAATAATACAAATGAATTTGCTATTACAATCGATTTGTATGCAGGTGATGAGTTCCAGCTGATTGCTGACTGGGCTTGGGATACACAAAAAGGCTATGGTCTATTCACAGATATAGATGATACACAGCTTGAGTCTGGTGGAAGTCTTGGCGGCGAAGATAATAAGGCTAATGTCAATGTGCTTGTTGATGGTAATTACACAATTACACTTACAACAAATCCAGATAATTCAGCACAGGATACAATCTCTGTAGTAAGAAATGGTGACATTCAGGAGTGATGGTGATTGTATGAATAAGTTTGCAACATTACATATAATTGACTCCGCATACAGTTTTCCTGTATCTGAGCATGAGATTGTGATAAGGCTCAGAACAGCACATGGTGATATTCAGAATGCTTATATTATTTATGAAAGTAAATATATATATGGATTAACGCAGAAGAAAGCCGAGATGGTCAGAACATACGTGGGTGAGACCTTTGACTATTTTACTATAAAGCTCAAACTGGAAGATACAAGACTTGCATATGTTTTTTATTTATATGATGGCAAGGAATATAAGTATTATTCTGAAGATGGACTGACTGACAGTTATGATTTTACAAAGGGATTTTACAATTTTTTCCAATATCCATATATCAACAGAGTGGATATAATGCCTAAGGTTGAATGGATGAGCAGAGCGGTATTCTATCAGATATTTGTAGACAGGTTCTGCATTGGTGATAAGGACAAGGATTTCTCCTATGTAAATCTTAAATGGGGTGATACACCAACACCAAAGAGCTTTGCAGGCGGTGACCTAAAAGGAATAGAAAAGAGACTTGATTATATAAAGGGTGTGGGGGCTAGTGCAATTTATCTTACACCAGTATTTAAATCTATTTCGAATCACAAATATGATATAAGTGATTATTACCTTGTAGATGAACATTTTGGGACTAATGAGGATCTTAAGAATCTGGTAAATGCAGTTCATTCAAAAGGAATGAGGATAGTCTTAGATGCTGTATTTAATCATTGTAGTGAGAATCTTGATAAGTTCCAGGATGTAAAGAAAAAGGGTAAGGATTCTAAGTACTATGACTGGTTCATAATAGATGGGGATAAGCCAGTGGATGATCCTTGCAACTATGAAACATTTGCATCATGTACGTATATGCCAAAATTCAATACCAATAATCCTGAAGTTCAGAAGTATCTTATTGATATAGCTTGCTTCTATATAAGAGAATATGGCATTGATGGATGGAGGCTTGATGTATCAGATGAAGTAAGTCATGACTTCTGGAGAGCTTTTAGAAAAGCAGTTAAGGAAATAAGGGAAGATGCGGTGATAATTGGTGAGAACTGGCATGATGCATCCAATTATCTGCGTGGTGATCAGTACGACAGTATTATGAATTATGCTTTTACCAAGGCATGCCTGGATTTCTGGAGTACAGAGAGTATTGATGCAGCTGGAATGTCTGGAAGGCTTAATGACATTCTTGTAAGAAATACAGATACGGTTAATTCTATGATGCTCAATCTGCTGGATAGTCATGATACTCACAGATTCTATAGTGAAGTAGGAGAAAATGAAAATAAATATGCTGCCGCGCTATGTCTGCTATTTATGTTCCCAGGTACGCCTTGTATATTCTATGGAACAGAGATAAAGATTGCAGGAGGCTATGATCCTGACTGTCGTAAATGTATGGACTGGGATAAGGCATATGCAGACAAGGATTCCAGAATAATGAAGCTGATTAGGACATTGTCAGAGATGCGACATAAATATGATTTTGATAATGCCAGTACTATAATACGTAGTGATGCTAATAATCATGTTGTTTTAAAAATTGATTTTGCTAATGGAGATAAGATTCACCTTAAAGTTGATAATACTGGTGATGACATAGAGCTGACTGTTAATGGAGGGATAATAGAATGCTGAGAGTAAGTTATAACAAAATAAGTGGATTTATTATAATAACTTTTCTGCTTGTTGGGGCAATTGTATTTTTGAATGGATGTGGTAAATCAGAGAGTAATGCAGAAACAGGTGCAAGTAGCGATGGAGGAGAGATAACACTTAGAATACTGGAAAATGATACAGCCAAATCACAGGGATATCTGGATGAACTGTTAAATGCATTTAACGAAGCGTATGCAGATGAAGGCATTACAGCTGTTGATGCAAATATGGAAGAATATTCTAATCTTGCAGAAAACGGCCCTTATGGCTATGGACCTGATGTTATATATCAGGCAAATGACCAGATCATGACATATGCTGAGGATAAGCATATACTTGCGCTTAACGTTGAAGATTATGAATGCTATGATCAGATTCCACAGGAAGCATGGGATGCATTTAAGATACAGGTAGATGGAAAAGATTATTATTGCGGCGTTCCTGTTAATGTACAGGAGCCAATGTTGTTCTATAGAGCTGATATGCTTCCTGAGAACTGGGAGAGCGAATGGGATGATGATGGAAATGGAACGCCTGATTTCCTTGAGAATTGGAATGATTTATATGCACTTTCTAATGTAATAGTAAATGAAGGAACTGGTAAATATGGTTTTGTTGCATCTATGAATGATCTGTATATGATGGCTGAATACATCTTTTCATATGGAGGATATGTATTTGGAACAGATGCAGATGGCAACGTTAATTCAGAAGATATTGGATTTAATCAGGGAGATGCCGCTACTGGAATGCTTGCATTCAAACAGTTTGCAGCACTTATGGGTGAAGAATGTATAGATGATTCTGTTAAGACAAGCAGATATTCCAATGTGGCAAATGGAACATATTTTGCTTCTGTATCAACTCCTGATACATATGTATTATTCCATGAAAGACTTGTAGAACAGTATCAGAGTGAAGGTATGTCTGCAGAGGATGCAGAAAAAGCAGCAAATGATAATCTGATGATGGTAGAGCTCCCTGGACTTATGCCAGCAAACGGAGATCTGAGTACAGACAGTAACAGTACTGAATTTATTCAGACTAAGGTAATGGGCGGAGTTAACGGATATGCAATAAGCGCATATACAGAGCACAAAGAGGCCTGCCAGAAATTTATTGATTTTGCTACAAGCTATGATTGTATGAAACTTAGAGCTGATATGCTTGGTATTGCACCTACAAGAGCTGATGTTGCAGCTGAACTTGGTGGTGTTACAGATAGTATTTTTAATAGTCTGAATGAAGGTAATATCTACCTGATGCCATCTGTTAAGGCTGTAGATCAGATATGGGATCCAATGCAGACACTTCTAAGTGATGTGGCTAAGGATGCATTCAGAGCTCAGAATGGAGAAACAGAAAAGTATACGGATGTTAGCTCCATGCAGGAAGCACTTGATAATGCTGCAAAGAGTATATATGACGCAATTTATACTCTTGCAAATTAAATATTAGTGATAAGCAGGTCTTATTCTTATAAAACCAAAAAGTTATAAGACCTGTTTATTATCAAAATGTCAATGAATGTTTAAATGAGGAATCAGATGGATAAATCAAAAAAGGCAGGAAGGAACAGCTCTTATGTGATAATGGGGCTTGGACAGCTGCTGTATGGACAGGTCATAAAAGGACTTTCCTATCTTGCTATTCTTATTTTATTTATTTTCTATATGGTAAATACAGGTATATCTGATATTACAGGTCTTGTTACACTTGGAACTGTAGAGGGAGATGCCTGGCTTGGAGTAGAAGGCGACAATTCAGTTATTATGATGCTAAGAGGAATACTGACCATCATGATAGTAATTGCCTTCATACTTGTATATGTATCTAATGTAAAAGATATTAATTATAGTTATCGCGAGCTTAATAAAGGTCATAAACTTCTGGGATTTAGAGATGGCGTTAGTAGATATATAGATAGAAAGTTCTATGTGCTTGCCCTTTTTGTACCGGTAATAGGCGTTGTTATATTCAACATCCTTCCTATAGTATTTATGATACTTATTTCCTTTACTAATTACGGCGGAGATATTGTTCCTCCAAAGCTTGTGGACTGGATTGGATTTGATAATTTCAAAAAAGTACTTCTTTTATCAGAGGTTAAAGTGACATTTGTAAAAATTCTCAAATGGAACCTGATATGGGCAGTACTATCTACAGCAATCAATTATTTTGGCGGAATACTGCTGGCACTACTTCTAAATAAAAAGTGTGTAAGAGGAAAGGCATTTTGGAGAGCATTTCCTATTCTTGCATATGCTGTTCCTGGATTTATAACCCTTTTGGGATTTAAATTTATGTTCTCATATGGCGGACCTATTAACTATTACATAACTCAGGCCGGTGGAAATGCAGTTGGATTTCTTGATATTGATGCAGGATGGACTGCCAGAATAATAGGTATCATGATAAATGCCTGGATTTCTATTCCTACATCGATGCTGCTTGCAACAGGTATGCTCTCTAATATTAATAATGAGCTGTATGAAGCAGCCAGTATAGATGGTGCAACCAAATGGGTACAGTTCATTAAGATTACACTGCCATTTGTTGTGTTCTCAACAACCCCAACACTTATTACAAGTTTTGTTGGGAACTTCAATAACTTTGGAGTGTTCTATTTCCTGAGAGGTGGTTTATATCTTGATGGATACTTCCTTGCAAGTGACACGGATCTTTTGATCAACTGGCTCTATAATCTGTCAATTGACAATAATTATTACGGAATTGGAGCGGCTGTCAGCCTGATCATATTCATTATTACATCAGTAATTTCGCTGACTACGTATGTTAACAGCCAGGCATTCCAGAAGGAGGATACATACAGATGATCAAAAAAGTTAGCAGAAGACCAAAGGCTATTATAGATACGGTATGGACACATGCTCTTCTTATAGTCATCAGTATTATTTTCTTCTTTCCTGTATTGTGGCTTGTTATGGCATCTTTTTCCAAGACAGGATCGATATATGATTTTAAGGGCTTTTTCCCAAGTGAATATAGCCTTAATACTTACAAGCTGTTATTTAGTGATACTCAGATGTATGACTATCCTAACTGGCTTGCAAATACACTTTTTGTTGCCATTGGTTCATGCTGTATCAGTACTATTCTTGTAATACTAACTGCATATACAATGAGCAGGTTCAGATTCAGGATGAGAAAACCTATTATGAAGACTACACTGGTGCTGAGTATGTTTCCTAGTTTTATGGGGATGACTGCTGTATATCTGATAATGGTCAATTTCAATCTGATCAATAACTTGTGGAGTCTGATACTTGTATATTCTGCAGGAGCACCAATGGGATATCTTGTGCAAAAAGGATATTTTGATACTATCAGTAATTCAATATATGAAGCAGCCAGAATAGATGGAGCTACTAATCCTGTTATATTTACAAAGGTAACACTTCCTCTGTCAGGACCAATTCTGGTTTATACAGCTCTTACATCATTTGCGTGGCCATGGAGTGATTTCATACTGCCTAATCTATTATTAAAAAACAGAGATTTGTGGACAGTAGCCGTTGGACTTACACATATGGGCGAAACAGAATTTTCAAGGTTTGCAGCTGGAGCAATTTTTATAGCAGTTCCTATAGTTACACTGTATTTTTGTCTTTCTAAATTCCTTGTAGCTGGTGTTTCTGACGGAGCAGTAAAAGGCTAATATTTGAGCTTTTAAATATTTACTTTCGATGGGAAATATTATAAAATAGAGTTTGCGTTTTGATATATTTTAATATTGTCGAAGCGATAAAGACAAAACAGAAAGTAGGATTTGAGGTATGGCATTATTAAAGGAATGGCGTGATAAAGCTTATTCTGAGACAGCTAATAAAGGTGATCTTCAGAAATTATGGACAGAATATTTCCAGAAGGAAAGAGATATCTATGCAGTTCTTCTTAAGAACCCAGATGAAGTAGTAAAGGGAACAGTTAAGGAACTTGCTGACAAATACAATGTTGATCTTATGACAATGGTTGGATTCCTTGATGGTATCGACGAAAGTCTTAAGGAAAGCAATCCAATCGAAGAGATGGATGAGAACACAGAAGTAAATCTTGGATTTGACAAAGAGCTTCTGTACAAGAACATGGTAGCTGCTGGTGCTGACTGGCTCTACAACCTTCCTGAATGGGAAGAGATTTTCTCAGAAGAGAAGAGAAAAGAACTCTATAAGGAGCAGAAGGCTTCTACAACAGTACGTAAGGAACAGAAGATCTATCCTAATGATCCATGTCCATGCGGAAGTGGTAAGAAATACAAGAAGTGTCACGGTAAGGGCAAGAACTAATTTTTAGGTCTTTACATTTCACTTTTGTAGTTATAAAATTTAAAAAATGGTATAACAAATTGTTATATCTAATATTTAAATCGTTGATGAGAAGAGTAGGCTGCGGAAGAATTCAGAGAGGGACATCGATTATTCGTGCTGTGAATGTTCTATTTGGAAACAGTTGAAAACTAACTCGGAGAGGCCCCAATCCGGCACGGTGATTCCGTTATAATCATAATTAAGCGGCTGAGATTAGTATTTACTATGTCTCCAGCAATTTGGGTGGAACCGCGTATATTACGTCCCATGTACTAACAAAGTGCATGGGGCTTTTTTATTGAATAGGAAATTGCTCTGCAAATTTCCTATTCAATAAAAAGCACTCCGTGCAGGATGCGACTGGTGCGCAGATGTATTATGCAAGCTAAAGCTTGCGCGCACCAGCGCGCAAAGAGTCACCTTGTGACTCTTTGTTCTTAATCAAAAGAACTCCGTGCAAAAGGGAAATAATTTATTATGGAGGTCGCTATGACAAAAGAAGAGTATTTAGAAGTATATCGTCATTCACTTGCGCATGTACTTGCTAAGGCCGTTGTTGAAATTTTTGGAAAGGAAAATGTTCAGCTTGCTATTGGACCACAGATTTCTGATGGTTTCTATTATGACTTTGAACTTCCAAGAACAGTAACAAACGATGATTTCAAAGAAATCGAAGATAAGATGAGAGAAATCCTTAAGAGAAGAGAGGCTTGGACATACAAAGAAGTATCAAGATCAGAAGCTCTTGAAATGTTCAAGGAACAGAGATTTAAGGTTGAACTTATAAATGATCTTCCAGAAGATGAGAAGATAAGCGTTTACTATACAGGTGATGATTTCGTAGATCTTTGTAGAGGACCACATATCGAGAACTCACAGGAACTTATGAATGCTGCATTCAAGATTAAGTCAGTATCAGGTGCTTACTGGAGAGGTGATGAGAACCGTGATCGTCTTCAGAGAATTTATGTATATGCATTCCCAGACAAGAACCAGCTCAAAGAGCATATCAAGCTCATTCAGGAAGCTCTTGAAAGAGATCACAAGAAGATTGGACCAGAACTTGAACTTTTCATGTTCAATGAAACAGCTCCAGGTATGCCATACTGGCTTCCAAGAGGATGGAAGATGTATCAGAAGCTCCTTAAGTACTCGAGAGAAGTACAGGAAAGACACTTCTATCAGGAAATTTCTGCTCCACTTATTAATAACAAGAAGCTTTGGCTCATCAGTGGTCACTGGGCTCACTATGTTAACAACATGTTCCTGGTACCTGGTGTAACAGATGGAACAAGTGCTACAGATACAATTCAGTCAGATGATACAGCAGCATCATTCTCAATTGAGACACAGGATACAATGGCAGCTAAGCCTATGAACTGTCCTAATGCTATGCTTACATATAAGAGAACAACTCACTCATACAAGGAACTTCCTATTCGTTACAGCGAATATGATGTACTCCACCGTAAAGAGAAGTCAGGACAGATGAATGGTCTGTTCCGTGTTCAGGAATTCCGTCAGGATGATGATCATACATTCGTAACAGAAGATCAGATCAAGGATGAAATCATGGATATCATCAGCATTGCAGATGAAATCTATAAGACATTTGGCGTTACATACAGAGCTGAGTTCTCAACAAGACCAGAAGATTTCATGGGTGATATTGAAGTTTGGAATAAGGCAGAAGCTTCACTTAAGCAGATTCTGGATCAGAAGTATGGTGAAGGCGGATATGAGATCAATGAAGGCGATGGTGCTTTCTATGGTCCTAAGATCGATCTTCAGATCAAGGATGCTCTTGGAAGAGAATGGCAGTGCGGTACAGTACAGCTTGACTTCCAGTTACCACATAACTTTGAACTGACATATCAGGACAAGGACGGATCACTTAAGCAGCCTGTAGTTCTCCACAGAGCTATTTATGGTTCACTTGAAAGATTCATAGGTATCATCATTGAGAACTTCAAGGGTATCTTCCCATTCTGGCTCTGCCCATATCAGGTTGGTATCGTTCCAATCAGAGAAGAGCACAATGAATATGCCAAGAAGGTTGCAAATGCTCTTACAGCTAACCACATCGATGTAGAAGTTGATTACAGCGATGCAAACATGAAAGAGAAGATTAAGAAGTTCAAGAACTACAAGGATCCATATATTCTTGTTATCGGTGACAAGGAAGCTGCTGAGAACACAGTTAGTATTAACGTTCGTGGTTCTAATAAGCAGGTTCAGAATGTACCACTTGATAAGTTCATTGAAGTATGTAACAAGATGAATATGGAACATACACTTGAGCTTGTTGATACATTTGAAGACTAATTATAATAAAGATTATTACTATTTAATCTAAATAAAAAAGGCTATCATAAAGGATTTTCTAATTGAAAACCTGAATGATAGCCTTTTTAAAATATAAAGGTTTCTGTTATCATAGTATTGTTGATAAATAAGATATAAAAAGAGAAGAACTATGATTATGAATTCAAGGATAGAAGATAAATTCAAAAATAAAATAACAATACAAAATATTATTGGACTATTACTATATATAGCAACGGCGCTGATGATTGTAAGGTCAGTTATGCTCTGCTATTCAAATGACATATGGTATGATGAAGTCTTTTCTGTAGAGTATGCAAGGCATTCTATGGAAGAATTGATAAATCTTACTGCTCAGGATGTGCATCCACCGTTATATTACATAATTGTGCATATTGGAATGTTAATAGGTGCGCAGCTGGGGATAAGTGACATAGTAGCAGCCAAAATAGTATCAGTTATTCCATTTATATTGCTTTTTATATATTCAGCTGTTTTTGTCAGAAGGAGATGGGGACTTATAACTGGTGGTATGTTTTCATTTATGCTGATAGCTATGCCGCAGATTTCTGAATATACAGTAGAAATACGAATGTACACATGGGCAATGCTTTTTGTGACTGCGTTTTGTATACATGCTTATGGAATAATGGAAAAAACATTTGCAGATGCCTTTAATAAAAAGATACTTATCCACGGTATACCACTTGTAATATATGGAATAGCAGCATTTTATACACATTACTATGCGCTAATGGTGGTTTTCTACATGTATTTATTTATGATAGTGTGGACAACTGCTTCTTTTATCAGGACTATGAAGTCCAAAAATGTAAGCGTAAATGGAACTAATGACAAAGTCATTAACTTCAGGGCTCCTGCCATAGTAATAATAGGTTTTAATCTGTCACTCGTATCTTATGTTCCGTGGATATCTGTTGTTGTAAGCCAGGCACAGTCTGTATCTGAGAACTATTGGATACAGGAGGTATCATTTAGTACTCTTGGAGGGATTATTAAATTCCTGTTAAAGCCATCATTTAGTAATGATATGGTAAATACAATTATTGCAGTTATTTTGTTTATATTATTAGCTTTGGTGACTTTGATTTATATAGCTTGTTATCGTAAGAAGATGCAGGCTGATAAAAATGCTAATACCGATAAGTTTGATGACAACAGATCATTATTCCTTGCAGGCAAAAATGTATCCTTAAAGAGAGAGTTTTTATTTATCTTTTTTGGCATAGGATCATTTGTACTTATGCTGTTAACGGCTATTGCGGCATCAATTATTATAAGACCGGTGTTTATATACAGGTATATGATTCCGGCATATGGAATGCTATGGCTATGTATCTGCATTATGATATACAGAGTTATGGATAAGGGCAGTACGAATAAGATATACAGAGCTGTTTCATTTATCCTTACAATGCTTATTATTATAACTGGTATTAGGAATTATTGGGCCTTTAGAGGTAATGAGCTGTATAAAAAGGTAAATATGGATATTACAGAAGAGGCTCTTGAATCAATTAGTGATTCATATGACAGTGAAAATGTGAAAATTGTTTGTAATTTTAACCAGATGCAGGCTTTAATGTATTTTTATCTTGAAGATTATGATATAGTCTTATATAACTCAGAAATTGAGGGACCATATAAGGTATTAAATCCTGATGCATTTTCTTGGTATCAAGACGTAGAAAGTGGCGATTATGGTCAGATAAGTAAGTGGCTGTCTGATGGATATGATGTTCTATTTATTGGCAGCTTCAATGCAAGAGATGAAATTCTTGAGAACTGGAATAGTACAGAAGGAATAGAGAGTGAAGAAATTGGAA